>CAZXTT010000097.1:0-9957 GCA_964643775.1 uncultured Rhizobiaceae bacterium
CATGACACGCGCCAGGCGCTGGCCGCGTGGGACATGGCCAGCGCCACCTTCCCCCGCGCCTCGTTCGACCTCATATACGCCCGCCCCGGCCAGCGGCCCGGACAGTGGGAGGCGGAGCTTCGGCGGGCGCTCAAGCTGGGCAGCCGCCACATCTCCGCCTATCAACTGACCATGGAGCCGGATACGCCCTTTTACCGGCTGCACGAACGGGGCAGGCTGAAACTTCCCGATGACGAACAGTCGCTGGCCATGTATCGCCTGACGCGCGACATGCTGGCCGCCTGCGGGCTTGAGCAATACGAAGTGTCGAACTACGCCTCGCCGGGGGAGGAATGCCGCCACAACCTGCTCTACTGGAATTACGGCCTGTATGCGGGCATCGGCCCCGGCGCCCATTCGCGGCTCATCGGCGACGGCGGCGGGCGGCTGGCCCTTGCGGCATGGCGCAAGCCGGCCCGCTGGCTGGCGGCGGCGCAAGAGGGCGGCGTCGAGACGAGCGAGCTTCTTAGCCCTTCGCAGGCGGGCATGGAATACCTGCTGATGAGCCTGCGCACCAGGCATGGAACATCGCTGGCCCGCCATGAGGAGATCAGCGGCAATCGGCTCGATGAAGCCGCCCTTGCGCGCTTGCGCGAAGAGGGATTGCTGAAACTGGAAGGTGAGCGCGCGCGGGCCACGCCGGCGGGCATGCTGGTGCTCGAACATTTGCTGGTGGAGATGAGCGGGTGATGCCCTATTTGCTCTTCTTGCTGACCACCACCATGGGGCCCATGGAGAACCAGCTCGAGCAGCGGCCGAGATCGGGGGCGCATATCTGCGATATGCCGCCGTCGAGGAACAGGGCGTTGGGGGTTTTCAGGTGATCGCGGAACAGGCGGGCGAAGGCGTGGAAGTTGACCAGCCCCTCGCTGATGGCGAACCACACGGTGCGGCCGTCTTTCGACACGCCCACCCCGTTGCGCAGCTTGCGGGAATCGGAATCCCGCCTGAAGCGCGGGTGGATGCGCCCGGAGATGACCAGCATGGGGCCGGACTGGGTGGCGTAACGGGGGCGCAGGCGCAGGCGCTTGAAGTCGCTGGTTTCGGTGACCCCGGCGCGCCTGCCGGAAATCCAGAAGACGCCGTTGGGCATGAGGTGGAAGTTGCCCTTGCCGCGGCGCGTGTTGAGGGCGCGTATTCGCCTGCCGTTTTCGACGTAGAGCCCGGCGGGGCGGTATTGGGGGTCGAACATGCCGGCGTTCATGGCGAACACGAGCTCGCGCCCCTCCCTCTCCAGCGCCGCGCGCAGGGCGGAGAAGGTGTAAAGCGGCTTGCCGTCTTCTCCGGCCCAGCGCAGGGATATTTCATCGCGGGCCGCGTCGAAGCGGCAGACGATCCAGTGATTGCCCTCGTATTGCCGCCGCTCGCACTCGGCCAGGGCATCGGCGCCGGCGATAGCGGCGAAAAGCAGCTGCAGGAGAATGAAGGCTGACAGGCGCATCAATGGGTGATTTCCATGTTGGCGGCGCTGGGAGGTGTTTTTCACCATGGACAGGAATTGTGAGGCGAAAACAAGGAAATCGACGAGAGGCAGGAATGTCCGCGGGATTCAGCCATCCTTGCCGCGCGTGACGACTATGCGCGGGCGGACCGGCTCTGGTGCTTCCGCCTCGCTTTCCGGCGAGGCTCCCTCATCGCCGGCCCCGTCCGTCTCCCGCGTCAGCGCCGGGGCGTCGTCCAGCTCCAGGTTTTCTATTTTCGCCCCGCGCTTGATTATCTTCTCCGACGATATGAGCAGCTTGTCTATTTCCGTTTCCGCCCTGCCGAAGTGGCGTTGCAGGTCGAGCACGCGCCGGTGCAGGCGCTCCACGTCGGCCATCAGCATGCCCACCTCGCGCTGGATGAGGCCCGCCGCCTCGCGCATGCGGGCGTCCTTGTAGATGGCCTGCATGGTCTGCACCATGAGCATCAGCACGTTGGGCGAGGCGAGAATGACGCGCGCCTTGTGGGCGCGGGCTATCAGGTCGTCGTGGTTCTCGTAAAGCTCGGCGTAGATGGATTCCGAGGGCACGAACATGATGGCCGTGTCCAGCGTCTCGCCGGGGATGAGGTATTTGCCGGAGATGTCGCGGATGTGCCTGGTGATGTCGGTGCGCAGCCGCGCCACGGCGCGCTTGTGGCCGGCCTCGCTTTCGGCCTCGCGGATGGCCTCGAAGGCCTCGAGCGGGAACTTGGCGTCGATGACCGCCTTGAGCTCGCTGTCGGGCATGCGGATCAGGCAATCGGGGCGCGAGCCGTTGGACAGCGTGGCCTGGAACTCGTAAAGCCCCGCGGGCAGGGCGTCCTCGATTATCGCCTCCATGCGCGCCTGGCCGAAAGCGCCGCGCGTCTGCTTGTCGGCGAGGATGTGCTGAAGGCTCACCACCTCGCCCGACAGGCGGGTGATGTTGGCCTGCGCCTGGTCTATCACCGCCAGCCGCTCGGCCAGTCTCTTCAGGTGCTCGGAGGTGCGCGCCGCCTGTTCCTGCAATCCCTGGCCGACGCGCGCCGATACCGAATCGAGGCGCTCCGAGAGCATGCGCGAGATGTGGGCGTCGCGCGCCGAGGCGGCTTCCGCCTGCTGGCGCAGGTGGCCGGAAAGCTCGGAGAGCTTGTGCTCCAGCTCGCGGGCGTGGCGACGCGCCGCCGCGTGCTCGGCGCGGCGATGGCGGGCCGCCCGCCAGCTCATGACGAGGGTGAGCAGCAGGAGCAGAAATGCCAGAGCCGCCGCCGCCAGCGCCAGCTCGCCCCACGAGACGGCGCGCTGGCCGATCATCAATGCCGTGCCGTTCAGATCCATGCAACGACCTTAGCGCGATTCGCGGCCGGCGCGAAACGGGCGAAAGGGGCGCAAGGCGAGATAGGGCTATTCCTCGTCGTCGGGCTTGACGACGGGGATTATCTCCTCCACCGGGGCATCCTCGTCGTCGGTCTCGAGGAAGGTGTCGTCGGCCGGGTTGACGTTTACCTCGACATTGCCAAGGTCGATATCCTCAACCGCCGCCGCCTCGTCCACGTCGCCGGCGGCAACCTCGTCCTCGTCGTCATCGACATCCACCACCGGATCGACGGCCACCGGCTCTTCCACGGCTTCCGGCGCGGCCTCTTCCTCGGCCTTGGCCAACTGGTCATGCTTGGAAGGCAGGATGGGCTCCACGGTGAATGTCGCATGACACTTGGGACATTCGATGGGATCCTTGTTGAGATCGTAAAAACGCGCGTTGCACTCCGGGCAGGTGCGCTTGGTTCCGAGGCTTGCGTCAACCACGACTGTCAGTTCCCTGAATTGATAGATATACTTGCCCGCCCGCGCGGGCGGAACTTCACCATTGGGCATCCCCATGCCACGGCCTTGCCCGCTTGTCAAAAGCAAAAGCAACCGGCGCGGCGGTGACACGGGGGCGTGGCTGTGTTAGCAAGGCGCGCAAATCAAGGATACATGTGGAAGGCTCATGGCTACTCCCCTGACAGCGAAAAAATCCTCCGCCCTGGGCGGCGCTATCCGGGTGCCCGGCGACAAGTCAATCTCGCACCGGGCGGTGATGCTGGGGGCGCTGGCCATCGGCGAGACGGTCATAGAGGGCCTGCTGGAGGCGGCGGACGTCATCCGCACCGTGCAGGCCATGGCGGCGCTGGGGGCGCGCGTGGAGCGCCACGCCGACGGCTCGTGGCATGTCCGCGGTTGCGGGGTGGGCGGCTTCGCCGAGCCGCAGGGGACGGTCGATTTCGGCAATTCCGGCACCGGGGTCAGGCTGGCCGCCGGGCTGGTGGCGACGACCCCCGTCAAGGTCATGTTCACCGGCGATGAATCCCTGTCCCGGCGGCCCATGGACCGCATCACCGGGCCCCTGCGGCTGTTCGGGGCGCGGGTGGACACCGCCCCGGGCGGCACCTTGCCGATGCGCATCATCGGGGCGCGCCAGGCGCTGCCGGTGGAATACACCCTGCCGGTGGCCTCGGCGCAGGTGAAGTCGGCGGTATTGCTGGCCGGGCTGAACGCGCCGGGGGAGACGGTGGTCATCGAGCCCGTGGCCTGCCGCGATCACACCGAGCGCATGCTCAGGGCCTTCGGGGCAGACATCCGCGAGGAAAAGGGGCCGGAGGGAAAGCGCATAATCCTGCGCGGCGAGAATGAGCTGCGGGCCTGTGACATAACGGTGCCGGGCGATCCGTCGTCGGCGGCCTTTCCGCTGGCGGCGGCGCTCATCTGCCCGGATTCGGAGGTGACGGTGGAGAACGTGTTGCTCAACCCCACCCGCACCGGGCTGATGCAGACGCTGCACGAGATGGGGGCCGACTTGCGCATCATCAATCCGCGCAATTCCGGCGGCGAGATAATTGGCGACATGGTGGCCGCGAGTTCATCCCTGCGCGGGGTGAAGGTGCCCGCCGAACGCGCCCCGTCGATGATAGACGAATATCCCATCCTGGCGGTGCTGGCGGCTTTCGCCGAGGGCACGACGCGCATGGAGGGGCTGGGGGAACTGCGGGTGAAGGAAAGCGACCGGCTGGCGGCGGTGGCCGAGGGGCTGGCCGCCTGCGGGGTGACGGTGCGCGCCGGCGAGGACTGGCTGGAGGTGGAGGGCACGGGCGGCAGGCCCGCCCCCGGCGGGGCATTGGTGAAGACCCACATGGATCACCGCATCGCCATGTCGTTCCTTGTCATGGGCCTCAATGCCGACGAGCCGGTGACGGTGGACGACAGCGGCATGATCGCCACCTCGTTCCCGGAATTCACCACCCTGATGAGCGGGCTGGGGGCGAGAATAGCGGAAGCGGAGACATGATTATCGCCATCGACGGCCCGGCGGCGGCCGGCAAGGGAACGCTGGCGCGGCGGCTGGCGGAGCATTACGGATTGCGCTTTCTCGACACCGGGGCGCTCTACCGGGCGGTGGCGCTCGCGCTGTTACAGGCCGGCGAAAGCCCGGAAGACGAGGAGGCGGCGCTGGCGGCGGCGCGCGGTCTCGACCTGGGGCTGATGGAGCATCCGGAGCTGCGCACCCTGAAGGTGGGCGAGGCGGCCTCCAGGGTGGCGGCCATGCCGGCGGTGCGCGCCGCCCTGGTGGATTATCAGCGGACCTTCGCCGCCACGCCGCCGGGAGCGGTGCTCGACGGGCGCGACATAGGCACCGTCATCTGCCCCGACGCCGACGTCAAGCTGTTCGTCACCGCCAGCCCCGAGGTGCGGGCGCACCGCCGCTGGCGGGAATTGCTGGTGGCGGGAAGGGACAGGACATACGAGGAAGTGCTGGCCCAGGTGCGCGAGCGCGACGAGCGCGACATGAAGCGCGCCGAGGCCCCGCTAAGACCTGCGCGAGACGCCCACTTGCTGGATACCTCGGAATTGGATATAGAAGCCGCATTCCGGGCGGCGCTCGCGATCGTCGAAAAGGCGATGGGGGAGCGTCCTTGAGCAAACTCCCGCGCCTCGCGCAAATGCCTCCGCGTGGAAGGGGCATTCGTGGGGAGGGGGAGTTCATGGTTGTTTCGCAGGCAGCTCGTGGCCTGTGGCCGCACGGCCCGGAAGGCGGTCATGGTCATGGGACCCTGTTGCAAACCGGACGAAAAGAGTGGCTGCCCGCCTTGCGCGGCCGTGAACGATCCAGAGATCGAGCAGATCATCCAGCGATTGCAAATGACCGGCCCGGCGGCGGGACGACCTGCGGAGATAACCGTGGGCCAACCCCCTATTCGTTTTTGCAGAGGAAAAACATCGAAATGAGTGAAGCAAATCCCACCCGCGAGGAATTCGAAAAACTTCTCGAGGAATCCTTTCTCAGCCACATGCCCGCCGAGGGCTCTGTGGTCAAGGGCAAGATCGTGGCCATCGAAAACGACCTGGCGATCGTTGACGTGGGCCTGAAGACGGAAGGGCGCATCCCGCTGCGCGAGTTCGAGAGCGCCGGCGAGGAAGTGTCGGTGGGCGACGAGGTGGAAGTCTACCTCGAGCGCATCGAGAACGCCCTCGGCGAGGCGGTGCTGTCGCGCGAGAAGGCGCGCCGCGAGGAGGCCTGGGAGCGGCTGGAGAAGCTCTACGAGGCCAACGAGCAGGTCACCGGCCAGATCTTCGGGCGCGTCAAGGGCGGCTTCACCGTCGACCTCGGCGGCGCGGTGGCCTTCCTGCCCGGCTCGCAGGTGGACATCCGCCCCATTCGCGACATCACCCCGCTGATGAACACCGACCAGCCGTTCCGCATCCTCAAGATGGACCGCCGGCGCGGCAACATCGTGGTTTCGCGCCGCGCCATCCTCGAGGAGAGCCGCGAGGAGCAGCGCGCCGAGCTGATGCAGAACCTGGCCGAGGGGCAGGTGATCGAGGGCGTGGTCAAGAACATCACCGATTACGGCGCCTTCGTCGACCTGGGCGGCATCGACGGCCTGCTGCACGTCACCGACATGAGCTGGAAGCGCGTCTCCCACCCCTCCGACATCCTCTCGGTGGGTGACACGGTGAAGGTGCAGATCGTCAAGATCAACCCGGAGACGATGCGCATCTCGCTGGGCATGAAGCAGCTCCAGGACGATCCGTGGAAGACGGTGACCGAGAAATACCAGGTGGGCGCGCGCGTCAAGGGGCGGGTCACCAACATCACCGATTACGGCGCCTTCGTCGAGCTGGAGGATGGCGTCGAGGGCCTGGTGCACGTCTCGGAGATGAGCTGGACGAAGAAGAACGTGCATCCGGGCAAGATCCTTTCCACCTCGCAGGAAATCGAGGTGCAGGTGCTCGATGTCGATCCCAACCGGCGGCGCATCTCGCTGGGCCTCAAGCAGACCCAGGAGAACCCCTGGGACACCTTCGAGGAACGCTACCCGGCGGGCACCGAGGTCGAGGGCGAGATCAAGAACATCACCGAGTTCGGCGTGTTCATCGGCCTCGAGGGCGACGTGGACGGCATGGTGCACCTGTCCGACCTGTCGTGGGACCGCCCCGGCGAGGAGGCGATCAAGGAATACAAGAAGGGCGACGTCATCAAGGCGGTGGTGCTCGACGTGGATCGCGCCAAGGAGCGCATCTCGCTGGGCGTCAAGCAGCTGGAAGGCGACCCGCTGTCCAAGGTCGAAGGCCTGAGGAAGGGGGCGACGGTCACCGCCGAGGTCACCGCCGTGCAGGAGAACGGCATCGAGGTGCAGATCGTCGATTCCGACGTCAAGGCCTTCATCCGCCGCTCCGACCTGGCCAAGGATCGCGCCGAGCAGCGCCCGGAGCGTTTCGCCGAGGGCGAGAAGGTGGACGCGCGGGTCACCTCCATCGACCGCGCCAACCAGAAGATTTCGCTGTCCATCAAGGCGCTGGAGATCGCCGAGGAGAAGAAGGCCATGGAGCAGTTCGGCTCCACCTCGGCCGGCGCGTCGCTGGGCGACATCCTCAAGGCGGCGATGGAAAAGAAGGAAGAAGGCGACAAGTAGGCCTCTTCTGTCGAAGTCCCGCCCAAAAGGCCAGGGACATGTGGTAAAAGCAGGGGCGGGAAGGGCATGTCCGGATGCTTTTCCCGCCCCTTGCCGTCCGGATTTCCCGGTGGGTAGTCCGCCGGGGCCGGGGCATGGGTAATCTTGATATGCGGACGGGCGCCCAATGAAAGGTAGCGATGATGTTCGAGGCTGACATGCTGGCGGCGCTCAGGCGGTTGCGGCGCAAGCTCACCATGTGGCGGGTGGTGGCCATTGCCGCCATGGTGGCGGCGGCGGCGGCCATTTTCTGGGAAACCCCGGTTGCTCCCGGCGGGGGCGACCACATAGCGCGGGTGCGCATCGACGGCATGATAACCGGCGACCAGCGCAAGATAGCGCTGATCGGGAAACTGGCCGAAAACGACAAGGCCAAGGCGCTGATCGTGCGCATCAACTCCCCCGGCGGCACCACTTCCGGCTCCGAGGCGCTCTATGACGCCATCCGCCGGGTGGCGGAGAAGAAGCCGGTGGTGGCGGTGATGGATTCGGTGGCCGCGTCGGGGGGATACATCGTGGCGCTGGCGGCCGAGCGCATACAGGCGCGCGGCAATACCATAACCGGCTCCATCGGTGTCCTCTTCCAGTGGCCCGAAGTCGGCGAGCTGATGAACAAGGTGGGGGTGCGCATGCACACGGTGCGCTCCGGGCCGCTGAAGGCCGAGCCGGACATGTTCTCGCAACCGAAGCCGGAGGTCGTGAAGGTCATCGAGGAGCTGGTGGCCGATTCCTTCGACTGGTTCGTGGGGCTGGTGGCAAAGCGCCGCAAGATGACGCGCGAGCAGGCCGCCAGGCTGGCCGACGGGCGGGTATACACCGGCCGCCAGGCGCTCAAGGCGGGCCTGATCGACGCCATGGGCGGCGAACGCGAGGCGCGCAAGTGGCTGGAGGAGAAAAAGGGCCTCAGGAAAGGCCTGAAGATAATCGAGCACAAGCCGAAGAAGAAGCTCACCGACCTGGACCTGCCATTTTCCATGGCGCGCGCCGTATTGTCGGCCCTGGGGCTGGCGGAATTGCCGGGCAGCGGGGCGGCGAAAGCCATGACGCTTGACGGATTGGTATCCATTTGGCACCCTGCCCTGCAATCAGCCAGGGGCAGAAAATGACAAAGTTTGCAAGATGATAAAGTCAGAACTCATCCAGAAGATAACCGAGCGCAATCCTCACCTCTACCAGCGCGACGTGGAACGCATCGTCAATACCATCCTCGACGAGATCGTGCGCGCCATGGCCAATGACAACCGGGTGGAGCTGCGCGGCTTCGGGGCCTTTTCCGTAAAGCACCGCAAGCCGCGAACGGCCCGCAACCCGCGCACCGGCGAGGCGGTCGAGGTGCCGGGCAAGAAGGTGCCGTTCTTCAAGGCGGGCAAGGAAATGCGCGAACGCCTGAATGAAGATTACGAGGGTTGAGGGGGCTTCATGAAACGTTTCATCGCCGTATTGTTCGGCCTGCCGATATTCGCGCTCATGGCGGCCTTTGCCCTGGCCAACCGCAAGTGGGTCATGGTTTCCTTTGATCCGATAACGCCCGACCAGCCGCTTTATTCCGTCGAAGTGCCCCTGTGGGCGGTGCTTTTCACCGGCATCCTGCTGGGGCTGATCGCAGGCGGCGTGGCCACCTGGCTGAAACAGGGCAAGTGGCGCCGCCGGGCGCGCCAGGCCATATACGAGCTGGAAGACGAAAAGGTCAGCAAGAAAAAGCTGGAGGAAGAGCTGAACAAGACCCGCGAGGCGACTTCCGCCATCCTGCCTGCTCCCTCCGCCCGCGCTTCCTGACCGGCGAACCGGCGAGCGGCCGATTTATCTTTTGCGCCGCCGGGGCCTATCGGCTATATCACGGCGGCAAGGCACCCGTAGCTCAGCTGGATAGAGCACTGCCCTCCGAAGGCAGGGGTCAGAGGTTCGAATCCTCTCGGGTGCGCCATGCATTCATTGAGACCATACCTAGGAGCATTTTCCAATCAAATTGGGTCATTATGGTGGAGTGATTTTGTGCCAGTGGCAAGCGGTTCCGCAGCCAATAGTGGCGCTATTGGCAAGGGGCATCGCGCCGCCGATGGTGCAAAAGAGCCCACCATAATGACCCAATTTGATTGGAAAATGCTCTAGTCTTGCATTCCCTGCCTGCGCTTGCGCCGCCAGCGTCTTTCGGCGGCTTTTCTTATCTGGCGCGCGAAGAGCTTGCGTTCCTCGTCGCTCATGGCGGAGATGAAGTCCTCGTTCATCTTGATGATGCTGGCGCGCGCCCTGGCCTCGGCCAGTGAGAGCCGCTTTATGGTGTTGTTCATGGCTGCCGTGTCGAGGGGCTGCTTCTCCAATATGCGCGCCAGTTCGCGGCGCAGCATTCCCACCTCGCGCATGCTTTCCCTGATGGCCGGGCGATGGGCCATGATCACCTGCCGCAGCTCACGCCGCCGCTGGCGCGGCAGCTTGCGCATGGTGCGCCAGCCGGCGCGCAGCAACAGGCCGGGGCGGCCGAGGCGGACA
>CAZXTT010000098.1:0-9200 GCA_964643775.1 uncultured Rhizobiaceae bacterium
CCCCAGGCGGACAGCATGCCGCGCAGCCGGGCCATGATGCCGGAAAGATCGATATTGCCCAGCGCGGCGCTGAATTTCTTCCAGGCATTGCGCACCGCGCCGATGAGCGCCGGCCAGTCCACCAGCCATGCGGCGGCAGCCGCCAGCCCGGCCACCAGCAAGGTGACGGGGTTGGACGCCAGCAGCATCAGCGCGCGGCCCAGCATCAGCGCCCCCGAAGCCGCGGAGGCAAAGAGGCTGGTCAGCGGCAGCGCCATGAGCACCATGGCGAGGTTGTTCCAGCCGCCCAGCTTCTCCGCCGCCCAGCTCAGCGCCGCGCCCACCTTCTTGAGCACCGTCCACACCCCCAGCCCGAATTGCCACATGGCCTTCAGGCCGGAGATGATGCTGTCACCAATCTGCCGGGCGATCTCCTGCAGCTTGCCCGCCTGTTCCAGCCGGTTCAGCTCGTCCAGCACGAGGCGCAGCTTGCCTTTTAGGAACTCGAACACCCCGGACTGGGCCACCATGAGGCGGAACTTGAACCACATGTCGGAGAGGTTGGACATCATGCCCGTCCAGCTCTGCGACAGGCGTTCCATGGCCCCGGCATACTTGGCGTTGAAAATGTCGCTGAGCACGCGCTGGATCTGCGCGCGATCGGATTTCAGCGCCTTGGCCACCTTGGTGACGCCGTTCTGCGTGTATTCGTAGTAGAAGTATTTGCCCTGCGCGCGGGCCTTGATGCCGAATTCCTTCAGCCGCTCGTTCTCGCCGGTGACGGCATCGGCGATGGCCTCCACCGCCTGCATGAGCGGCTTGCCCATGGCCGCGGCGGTGTCGCCCAGTGTCTTCAGCAGTCCGTTTGTGGGATCGAGGCCATAGGACTGGAGCTTGACGAAGCTTTCCATCACCTCGTTCAGTTCATAGGGTGTTTTGACGGCGAAGGTGGTCACCCATTCCAGCGACTTTTTCGCCTTCTCGGCGCTGCCCTGCACCGTCTCCAGAATGAGACGGTATTGCTCCACCTGCGCCGCCGGCCCCACCACCAGCGAGGCGGCGGATGCGGCGGAGGCCTGCACCGTGCCGTAAATGCCCGCCGCCATGGCTCCGGCCCGCCCCATGCGGCCCAGGCCCTCGCGCGCCAGCGAGCCAGCCCGGCGCAGGCGCTCGCGCAAGGAAACCTGCCGGCGGATCATGGCGTTCACCCGCGCCAGCGCCGCGCGCAGCCTTTGCGCCGCGGCACCCTCGCGCTGCATGGCGCGCACCGCATCGCCGCTGGCCCGCGCCAGCCGCTGCTGCGACTGGGCGGCCTGCCGCGAGGCGCGGCCATAGGCCTTTTGCATGCGCTCCTGCTGACGCCCCAGCCGCAGCAGGCTTTTCATGCCGCGGCTGGCGCGATCGGTGAACTGGGCGATGATGGACAGCGTCATGCGGGACATGTGTCAGCCCTCCCTCATCGCTCTTGCCTGCGCCTCGGCGCGCGCTTCATCCAGCTCCACCTGCGAGCGGAACACGGCGAGAAACTCCGCTTCCGTCATCTCGTCCAGCGCGCTGGTGTCCCACCCGGCATTGACGAGATACGCATGGGCGGCGAGATCGCTCAGTTTCCCGCCTGCTCCCCCGCCTCATCATCCGGCTGGCCGAAGACCGCCGCGGTGAGCGCCAGGGCGTCCTCCAGCGGCAGCAGGCTGTTGTAGTCGGCCTCCGTCAGCCGCTCGCCGTCGAAGGTGACATTCTGAATGATGTAGAGCACCTGGGCGCGGGCGAAGTCGCCGCCGGCCAGCCTGAGCGCTTTCTGCCAGCGCCCGTGGCTCATGAATTTCGGCCAGCGCGCCACCACGGAAGTGCGCGGCAGGGTCAGCTCCGCTTCGCCCTCGTGGGCATCCCGATAGGCCTTCAGCCGCTCGATGACGCCTTGCTTGTCCGCCATGGTTCATTACCTCCCGAATACGTTTTCGCCGTCCACCTTCACCGCGTTGGCGAACACGTCCACCTCGATGAGCGGCACATTTTCGCTGTGCACGCGCTGCACCAGGCGCGTGCAGGTGAATTCCTGCTCCCAGCCGGCCTGTTCGGAGTTCTTCAGCGCCTCCAGCTCGGCGGACTTGAACAGGCAGCGCATGATGGTGACGATGGTCACGCTGTCTTCCGCCACGTGTCCGTCCGGCCCCCACACGTCCTGCTCGTGATGCGCCTGAATGGTGATGGCGCGGGCCGGGTTGAGGGTGCGCCGGGCAATGTCCGGGTCGATGCTCTCCCAGGTGATGGAGCCTTCCAGTGCCTGCATGGCGCGCGCCGGCGTCTTGAACACCGCCACCTGTCCGAGGCTCTCATGCTCCACCTCGTGCCACTCCAGCTTCGGAAGCTGGATCTCGCGCGCCACGCCCACCAGCGAATTGTCTTCCAGGTAGATGGTGGCGTTGGTGATGCGCGCGTGTCTGCGAATATGCATCGGCATGTGTCAGCCCTCCTTATCCCTGCGGCTGTTCAGCCGTGGCCAGCCCCAGCGGATCGCGGATCAGGTCGATGTTGATCCAGCGTTCCACCGTCAGCCTCTCCATGATGCCCACCGGGGCCCAGTCCAGCTTCCAGAACAGATGCCCGTCGGCGATGCTCTCCGGCGTGGTCTTCTCGCGGTCGAACCAGAAGCGCCCGTCATAGATCCACGGATCGTCGCCGGCCTTCTTGCCGCCGAGGTAGGCGTTGATGCGATCCTCGATCATCTCGATGTTGGCCGGCGAGGCATTCCTGTCCTTCCACTCATCGAGGAAGAACAGCACCGCCTCGTCCATGATGTGCTGCAGCAGCAGCACATGCAGGAAGTTGCGCATGTCCGTCTTCGTCGGATAGGCCAGCGAGCGGTTGCCCGCGGTATGCGGCCCCTTGCCCCAGCGCTCTTCCGCCGTCACCACGCCCGCCCCGCGCAGCAACTGCGCGTCCGAGGTGGCATCTCCGGGGATGTAGGTGATCTTCTGCGCCATCTCCTCGATGCCGAGGATAGGCCGGTTCGACGGGCTGTGGTGCGGCCCGAAATCCATGATGGCGCGCAGCCACACACCGGCCAGCCGCGGGCTGAACGGCTGCGGAACGGGCTCGCCGGCGGTGGGCGCGGTGTCATCCAGGTTGACCGCCATCACATGCGGATAGCAGCCCACGGCCTCGAACAGGTTGCTCTGGAAGTCGAAGCCGCCGTTCGGCCCGCGCGCCTCGATGACCTGCTGCACGGACGCCCCGTGCGGCGCATCGAGGAAGAAATGCGCGCGGATGCGCTGGGCGATGCTTTCCAGCTCCGCCCGCACGCCGGTGGCCAGAGAATAGCCCGGCACGAGCAGGAACTTTGGGAACCAGCCGAAGAGCTGGAAGCAGGCATAGGCCCACTTGAGGCCGGAAGGCGTGCCGTCCGGGCCGAAGCTGCCGATGATGTCGAGGTTCGTTACCGCCGCCGGGTCAGGCTGGCCGTTCACCTGATGCTGATCCGGGTCGAAGACATTGACCACCACGATGGTGCCGATGCCCGCCGGGCCGGCGTGATCGAAGATGGCGTCCAGCGCCTGCGGGATGGTATAGCCGTCGCGCCACGGGCCGAAGGCGGCCACCGCGTCTTCCCGCCGGCGGATGATGATCGGCCTGTTGACATATTTGGCGCGGGTGGCGGCATCGCTGTGCGCCTCATGCACCGGCGCAGTGCCCACCAGCAGCACGGTGGCGTATTTCAGCTCGCGCACCAGCTCGCCGCCGATGTCGCGCTCCACGATTTCCGGGCCGAAATAGACTGCGTCAGGCATTGTTCACCTCCTTCTTGCGGCGGCGCGGCGGCTGCGCTTCTTCCAGCCACCCGGAACCCGCCCAGCACTGCACCATGGGATGCTCCGCGGGCAGCTCCACCTCGCGCCCTGGCATGAGGCGCAGCTCCAGCTCCTTGCCCTCATGGGTGATGGTCAGGCTCTGCACCGGCCCGCGCCAGCGATAGGTTTTCATGTGTCAGCCTCCAAATTTATCGGCCCGCCCGTGCGCGGGCGGATCTGATGCGCCGCCACCGCCGGCAGCGGCACGGACACCTCGACTTCCCACTGCCAGATGCCGGCGGCTTCTTCCGCCAGCCGCTCGGCCACCAGCCGCGCCGGCAGCGCGCCGGCGAAGCGGCGGTTCTGCACCGCGGCGCGGATGCTCTCCAGCGCCGCGTAGCTGCCCGCCGCCCCGCGCAGGCCGCGCACGTAGAGCAACACGGCAAAGCGCGCATCGCGCCCCTGCTGGCCCGGCTCGCCCAGCCCCTGCGGAGCGCCGAAGGTGCTGCCGGCGTAGTGCACCAGCGCCGCCAGCTCATGGCGGGCCAGGTCAAAATCCTTGGCGTCATCCGGAAATGGCGCGATGTAGGCGGCTGACGGCATGGCCGCGGCCAGCGCCCGCACCATCTCGCCCTCGATGCGCTCGATGATGCTCATGAGCGCCTCCATCCGGCCAGCGCCGCCTGAGCGCGCCCGGCGGGCATGTCGGCAAAGACCCTGCCCGCCGGGCCGTCAGGCACGGGGAGCGCGCCGGGGAATTCTGACGCCAGGTCGATGCGCCCGGCGGCCACGGCCTCCAGCCAGGCCAGCGCATCCTCGTAGCGCTTGCGCACCACATCATCCATCGCGGCACGATCGCCGGCCTTGTCGCGCAGATACCAGCGCGCAATGTCGGCCACCGCGCCCTTCAGCGCCGCCGGCACTTCCGCCGCCGGCAGATCGGCCAGGGCGGGATAGCGGCCCAGACAGTAGCCGTCCGCCAGCGATGCGGCGCGGTCGATGGCCGCTTCCACCCGCGGCTCATCCACCCGCCGCCCGCCGGCGCTGTTTGGCCCGCCGATGCCGGCAATCGCCAGCACCTCATGCTCGCCAAACAGCTCGACGAATTCGGCCACTGTCAGGTAGTCGCTCACTTCTTGGTGCCCTTGCCCTTCTTGCCGCCGGTCTGCGCGTCGGCAGCGTCATCATTTTTTTCACCATCGCCGCCATCATCCGCCGGCGGCTCCTCGATGGCGGACAGCACGCCGGTGGCCACCAGAGCTTCAGCATCGTCGGGCGACATGCTGACCTTGTCGCCCCGCCGATAGGACTTGCCGTCATGCAGCAGCGGCGAGATCACCTCGTAGGTCTGCTCATTCTTCTTGCTCATGCTCACCTCCATCAGGCCGCGTTCTGGATCAGGAAGCCGGCGTCCGGGCCGACGATCTGCGCCGCCTGCTCGGAGATGACGGGATATTCCCACGCGCGCCGGTCGTGGTTGTATGCACCCTTCTCCACCGCCGGCGTGCCACGCCGCTGGTAGGTGTAGGCGAAGCTCGGCTCCAGCATGGTGCGTGCGCCAGCCGGCACATAGGCGAGAATGGCGTCATTGCCCCAGATGTCGCTGGCCGGCGCATTTTCCGGCGCGGCTGCGTCCAGATAGACGCCATGCGCCGCCACCACCCGGCGCACGCCGAAATATTCGGCCAGCATGTCGGTGGTGATGGATTTGCCGGAAGTGTATTTGAACTGCTCCCTGATCTTCGCATGCCGGCGCAGGGCGCGATAGGCCGCCGGCCCCAGCAGCAGCAGGTTCGGCATGCGCCCGATGCGCTGGCGCACCGTGTTCAGGGCGTCATCGATCACCTCCTGCGGGTTGGAGCCGCCGTCCGTCCACTTGTCCGAGCCGGACAGCGCCACCGTATTGCCGGATGCGTAGTTGGAGACATCGCGGGCCAGCTGCGCCGCTTCCACCTCCAGCGACAGCAGGATCTTGTCCATGGTCATGGACACCGCCGCCTGCTCGGCATCGATGCCGGGGCCACGCTCGGCCTCCTCGGCGATCTCCACCGGCACCATGGCCATCAGGCGCTCCTGCGCCAGCGCGAAACGCTGGCCGGCATAGCCGAGCTGCAGCCGCTCGGTTTCCGCTCCTGGCGCGCGGCGGGTGTTCTGCAGGCGGAAGCTCTCGCGGCCAAACTCGATGCGCGTGCCGCCGCGCTGAGAGACGGTAACGCGCGGGAACAGCTCCTGCGCCACGAAGTCGGCGTTCTTGTAGCCCCGCGCGTGGTTGGACAGCACCGGATCAATCACGCGGGCCTGTCGGGTGTTCATGGGCATGTGTCTTGCCTCCTGTTAGCGGATGAGAATTTGCACCGGCTCGCCGGGGTTGGCGGCATTAAGCGCCACGCCGGCGACATTGCTGCCGCTGCCCTTCGGCACAGGCAGGCCGTTGGCGTCGGAAATCACTTCATCACCGGCGGCGATGGCGGCTCCGGCGGTCATGGTGACCATGCCCACCGCCACCACTGCGACATCATCGCCCGGCAGGGCATCGCTCTGAGCCACGCCCACCACCTTGGCGTCTTCACCAGCCGGATGGCCGCCGAAGTCCACGAATTGATGCGCGGAAATCGCGCCCGCCGCGGAACGGGTCAGCGTCAGCGTGGGAATGAAAGTGTGTGCCATGTGTCAGTCCTCCGTCAGCCGTTCATGACGGCGCGCAGCGCCTCGTCGTATTCGCAGCCATGCTCGCGGGCATAGGCCAGCGCCTGCCGATGCAGCTTCATGCGTTCGGCATCCACCGGAGCGCCCTCGGGCGTGGCGAAGTTCACCACGGCCTGCTCCTCGCCTTCCGGCGCTGCCTCGCCGAACTCCACCACCTGCGGCAGCCGTTTCAGCAGGCTTTTCAGCGCATCCGCCGCCGGCTGTTCCTCGCCCTCGGCAAAGGCCACCTGCTGCGCGCCGCCCTCCAGCGCCGCCAGCAGGCTGGCCACGTCCTGTTTCAGGCCGCCGGGCAGGCGGCCTTCCGCCACCAGCCCATCGGCAAACTGCTCGGCCTCCACCCGGCGCAGGCGCGCCTCGCGCTCGGCCAGTTCGCGCTCGCGCCTGGCCAGCTCCTCCGGATCAATGCCCGGACGGTTATCCGGCATGGTGTCGTCCTCCTTTTCATGCTCATGTGATTGCTCATCCGCCGCGGCATAGGCCGGCGCATCCTGCGCCTGCCGCGCGCGCGCCACCACCTCGCGCTCATCGGCGCGGCGCTGGCTTTCCTCCAGCCAGCTGATGACATGATCGGGCACGGCCCTGTCGGCCTCCTCCAGCCCGAACTTGTCGATGATCCAGTCGCGCAAACGCTGGAACAGGTCTGCCGCCAGCCCCACGTCCGGATCTGCCATCTCGATGACGACAGCCTCATCACCGCCGGCCAGCGCCACCGGCTTCAGCCCCGGCACCGCCGGCGCGGCCCCGCCCAGGAAGCCGACATGCTTCAGATACGGCTTGCCCGGGCGGGGGTTGGCGGCGGCAGAGGGAGGGAAGAGCGCGATGGAAATCCTGCGATAGCGCCCGGCCTTCACGGCCTGCTCGAATTCCGGCGCGATATCGCCGATGTCGGCATAAAGACGCTCGGCCTCGGCGTCCCACACGAGCCGCTTCACCCAGCCATAGGCCGGGCTGTCCGTCTTCGGGTGCCCCACCACCACCGGCGCGGGCGCAGCCTGCGGATCGTAACTCTCCGCCAACGCCGCCACATCATCCGGGCTGTAGGCTGCCTCCTGCCCGTTCAGCGCCCGGAAGGTGCCGGGCCGGAAGACCTCAATGCGGCGCGTGGCCTGCTGTTTCTTGTCGCTCATGAAAAATCGCCCTGACGAATTGCACCGTCAGAGCGACATTGGCGCATCACATCCCCAGCGGCAGCCGGAAGGGTTCCGCCGCAAATATGGAGTCAGCCGGAAAGGTCGCCACCACGCATATTTTGGATCGTCTGCATCAGCGACGAAATCTCTTCCGCACCAACCTTGCCGGTAACATTGTAGACTGCACGCATGGCCATAATGGAAATTGTGGCCAGCAACGCACCAGGGATGATAGCGAAGCCCATCAAATGCCAATTGCCTTCACAAAAAGCGACTATGAAAAACACCCAGAACAGCAATCCAAAAAATACTATTATGTCTAACACCAAAAATATGATAGTCCCCCAGAATAGCAGCTTTCTGCGCCAAGCTGCTTCTTCGAACTCTTTAAGAACAAGGTTTTTTGCCGCATCATTCTGTTCATACGACTCAAAGTTTAACCTATATGTCTGATCTTCATCTTCCGCCATATCACATCCACTCCGGCAGAATACCCATCGACTTAAGGCGTATCTCCATCGCCGTCTTGGAAACTTTGAACAAATTCGCAAGCTTTTCCAAGCTCACATCATTGATGTGCTGCAGAGCAATGCGCACCGCTGGCACCGGCATTAGCAGCGTGGCGGCGAACACGTTGGCATCGCGCTCATCAGGATCGAACACTTGGGTGTTGTAGTTCTTGCGCGGGTCGCGGTGGCATTCGCCGTTGCGTACATGCCCCAACACCAAGTGCCCCAGCTCATGCGCTATGGTGAAGCGCTGACGCACTTCCGTATCCTGCGGGTTATAGCGGATAACTGGTGTGCCATCCTCAATACACACCTTACCGCTCAGCCCATCCTGCGCCACTTCCTCGGAGCCCTCCACGCGCACGCCGTGCTTTTCTGCAATACCAAACACATCTATCGGGATCTTGTAATCCCAGTCGCTCAACAGCAACTTCTCTGCCGCCACTTCTGGTGGCGACTTCTGCCAAGGCCTGTAGACAGTCATGACGTTCCCTTCTCCCCGTGCGATAAGGTGGTAATACGGGCACACACTAACATATAATATAGGTATATATAATGACATGCCTTTCAAATGTATCAACCCACCGAAATTTCTGGCGTCATAGCCTGCGTAGATGCCATTTCCCGCGCCGCTGACGGGGGCGCTGACGCGGGTAACGGGGCGGCTGGTGGTGAGGGGCGCGAAAAGGCCTTATGCGCGTCTGCGGGCCTCTGAGAGCTATTTTTCGATCTGCGCCCGCAGCCAGCCTTCCAGCGCCTCGATGGCGTCTGCCGCATCCTCAGCACCAATGCCGATATATGGCCGCGCCGGGATGACCGCTTTCTTGACGAACAGATCGGGATGATTACGCCCGTGGACAACGCCGCCAGCGCCCGGGATGCGCAAGGCCTTCGCCCGTTTTGGGCGGATAGTGGCACCATGCTGATGCACCAGCACCTTCGGATGTCGCAAGGGCGTGCCCACCTCCGCCTGGCGCTCATCGGCCTGCATGTGGATGGAATCGAACAGCTCGCCGCTGTCGCGCAGTATGCCGCGCTTCGAGCGCCGCCGCGCCAGGGTGACGGGCGACAGCGCCGGCCACTTCTTC
>CAZXTT010000099.1:0-5558 GCA_964643775.1 uncultured Rhizobiaceae bacterium
ACCGTGCGGGCGGCCAGCGGCATGGGGCTGGAGGTGCTGACCCTGTTTTCCTTCTCGTCCGAGAACTGGTCGCGGCCGCGCGCCGAGGTGGCCTACCTGTTCGCCCTGCTGGAGCGCTTCATCCACAAGGACGTGGCCGAGTTGCACGCCATGAACGTGCGCATCCGCATAATAGGCTCACGCGCCGGACTGGCCGGGAGGATCGTCCGCCTGCTCGATCACTGCGAGGAACTGACCAGGGACAACAGCGGCCTGACCCTCGTGGTGGCCTTCAATTACGGGGGGCGGCAGGAGCTCGCCGAGGCGGCGGCGCGCCTTGCCCAAGACGCGGTGGCGGGACGGATCAGGCCCGGCGAAATAGGGCCGGAGCACATATCGGAGCGCCTGTTCGCCCCCGATATCCCCGACCCCGACCTGCTCATCCGCACCAGCAACGAAAAGAGGCTGTCCAATTTCCTGCTCTGGCAATCGGCCTACGCGGAACTGGTGTTCGTGCCCTGTTACTGGCCGGACTTCGGCCCCGGGGAGCTGCGCGCGGCGGTGGATGAATACGCCGCCCGCGAGCGGCGCTTCGGCGGCGTGACCGGCGGCGACCAGCAGGCCGCCAATGGCTGAGGGCGGGGCGAACAAGGCGGCGGGCAGCGCATCCGGAAGCCCCTCCAACCTGAAAACCCGCATCATGGCGGCGGCGATTCTGGTGCCGCTGGCGCTGCTTGTAACCTGGGCCGGGCCATTGCCATTCGCCATCATGGTGGCGGCCCTGGGCGCGCTCATGGCCCATGAATGGGCGGCCATGGCGCATGGGGGGAATCAATTCCAGTTCGCGCTGCACGCGGCGGCCGGCATCGCCGGGGCGCTGTGCGGGCTGGTCATCACGCCTTTTCTGGTGGTGACCGTGGCGCTGGCCTGGGTGGCATCGCTCATCCTCACCGCCCGCGAGATGAAGGGCTTCACCATATATCACCTGCTGGGCGTTCCCTACATGGCCCTGCCCGCCTTCGCCCTTGTGGCCCTGCGCGCTCATCCTTCCTGCGGATTGCTGGCGGTGATATTCGTATTCGCCGCCGTGTGGAGCGCCGACAGCCTCGCCTATTTCGCCGGGCGCGCCATCGGCGGGCCGAAGTTCGCGCCGCGCATATCGCCCAACAAGACATGGGCGGGCTTCGGCGGCGCGGTGACGGGCGGCGCGCTGGCCGGGCTGCTGGTGGCGCTGATCTCCGGCGTTTCCGCCGCGCCGCTGATGCTGCTCGGTGCGCTGCTCGGCGGCTGGGAGCAGGTGGGCGACCTGTTCGAAAGCGCCGCCAAGCGCCGCTTCGGGATCAAGGATTCAGGCTCCCTCATACCCGGCCACGGCGGCGTTCTCGACCGCGTGGACGGGCTGGCGGCGGCCGCCGTGCTGGCGCTTATCTGGGGAGCGTGGTTCACCGGCTCCACCGGCGCGGCGGCATGCGGGCTGTTTGCCTGGTGGGGCAACATGTAAGCTTCGGGAGAACCGGGAAGACATGAAAACACTGACCATCCTCGGGGCCACCGGCTCCATCGGCCAATCGACGCTGGACATCGTGCGCCATCACCGCGGCCGCTTCGCCATCGAGGCGCTGGTGGCCAATGCCAATATCGAACGACTGGCGGCGGACGCGCGCGAGTTCGGGGCAAGGATCGCCGTGACCGCCGATGAGGGGCGGCTGGAGGAGCTGCGCGCGGCGCTGGCGGGAAGCGGCATCGAGGCGGCCGCCGGCGAGGCGGCGGTGCTGGAGGCGGCGGCGCGGCCGGTGGACATGGTGATGGCGGCGATAGTCGGCGTGGCGGGGCTGAAACCCACCCTGGCGGCGCTGGAGGCGGGCAACACCATAGCCCTGGCCAACAAGGAATGCCTGGTTTCGGCGGGCGAGCTTTTCATGCGCCGGGCGCGCGAAAGGGGCGTCGATGTAATTCCCGTGGATTCCGAGCACAGCGCCATATTCCAGTGCTTCGAGCGGCAAAACGCCAGGCGGGTGGAGAAGATCACCCTCACCGCCTCCGGCGGGCCCTTCCGCGCCCGCCCCCTCGACGAGCTGCGCGAGGTGACGCCGCGGGAGGCGCTCAACCATCCCAACTGGGACATGGGAGCCAAGGTGACCATCGATTCGGCCACCCTGATGAACAAGGGGCTGGAGCTGATCGAGGCCTATCACCTCTACCCGGTGAGCGCCGCGCAACTGGACGCCGTCATCCACCCGCAGTCCATCGTCCACTCGCTGGTGGCCTACGAGGACGGCTCGACGCTGGCGCAACTGGGCATGCCCGACATGCGCACCCCCATAGCCTGCGCCATGGCCTGGCCGGAGCGCATAAGCACGCCGGTGGAGCGGCTCGACCTGGCGGCCCTCGGACAGCTCACCTTCGAGCCGATAGATCCGCGGCGCTTTCCGGCCCCGTCGCTGGCCCTTTCGGCGCTGGAGAAGGCGGGCAACGCCACCACCATAATGAACGCCGCCAACGAGGTGGCGGTGAGCGCCTTCCTGTCGGGAGGGCTGCCCTTCACCGGCATAGTGGAGCTGGTGACGAGAGTGCTGGAAGAGGCCGAACGGCAAGGAGCGCTGGGCCCCCTGCCCGATCTCGATGCCGTGTGGGCAGCCGATTCCAGGGGGCGGGAACTGGCGCAAAAACTGGCCCGTGGCTTGCATGATTAGCCAAATCTAAACCTGTTCATCTCATTTTTGCCACGTGGCGCTTCCATAAAGCGGCACTGAGCAAGGTATCCGGAGTATTCCATGGATTTTTCCAGCTTCCTGAGCATGCCGTTTGCCTCGCTGTGGAATGGCGTGATGTTCATCGTGCCCTTCCTGGCGGTGATGACGGCAATCGTCTTCATCCACGAGCTGGGACACTTCCTGGTGGCCCGCTGGTGCGGGGTGCGCATCGAGGCATTCTCCATCGGCTTCGGGCGCGAAATCGTCGGCTGGAACGACAGGCACGGCACGCGCTGGAAGATAGCCTGGCTGCCGCTGGGCGGCTACGTGAAGTTCGCGGGCGACGAGAACGCCGCTTCCATGCCTTCCGAAGATGCGGTGAAAAATGCCGATCCGGACAGTTTTCACGGCAAGCCGCTGTGGCAGCGTTCGCTGATCGTCGCCGCCGGGCCGGTGGCCAACTTCCTGCTGGCCATTTTCATATTCGCCGCCGCCAGCATGATCGTCGGCCAGCCGGTCAGCGAGCCGGTGGTGGACAACGTGGTGCCCAATTCCGCCGCCGCCGAGGCCGGGATCAAGAGCGGCGACCGCATACTGGCCATCAACGGCAAGAAGATTTCCACCTTCAACGACCTGCGGCGCATCGTTTCGCAAAGCGCCGGCGAGCCGCTGCGCCTGACCATCATGCGCGGCGGCCGCCAGATGGAACTGACCGCCACTCCCAGGGTGCGCGAGGTGCCGGACGGACTGGGGGGCAAGATCAAGATCGGCATGCTGGGCGTTTCGCACAACCTGAAGAAGGGATTGCGCTATGAGCGCAAGGGGCCGATCGAGGCGCTGGCCCTGGGAACCCGGCAGACCTGGGAAATCCTCACCGGCACGGTGAAATACATAAAGCGCATGGTGGTGGGCAAGGCCGACACCAGCCAGATGGCCGGGCCCATCCGCATCGCCCAGTATACTTCCGCCGCGGCGGAGGTATCCATCATGGTGCTCATCCAGCTGGCGGCGGTGCTTTCGGTGAGCATCGGGTTCATAAACCTGCTGCCCATACCGATGCTCGACGGGGGGCACCTGCTCTACTACCTGATCGAGGCGGTGCGCGGCAAACCTCTGGGGCAGTCAGCGCAGGAGTTCGGCTTCAAGATAGGGCTCGCCTTCGTGCTGGCGCTGATGCTGGCGACGACCATGAACGACATAATCAACCTGTTCTCCAGATAAAAAACGCCCGTGGATGTTTGCAATTGCAGACAAACAGCGTAAAAGGGTATGAATCATAATAACGGGATCTGGGTGGCGCATTAATTGGGGATGCAACCGTCTGATGAATAACAAGAAATTAAAAAACATCGGCCGCCTCGCCGCTGCCTTGCTGCTCGCTGCCCCGGCCGTCGGAGTGATGGGCGTCTATTCCGTGGCGCAGGCGCAGACCATTTCGCGCATCATCGTCGAGGGCAACCAGCGCGTGGAGGCCGAGACGGTGCGCGCCTACATGCAGGTTTCGCCCGGTGATCCGTTCGACCCGGCGCGCATAGACGCCTCCCTCAAGGCGCTGTTCCAGACCGGCCTGTTCTCCGACGTGCAGATATACAAGCGCGGCAGCGCCCTGGTGGTACGGGTCGAGGAAAACCCGATGATCAACCGGGTCAACTTCGAGGGCAACTCGGAGATTTCCGACAAGGACCTGGCCAAGGAGACGCAGCTCAAGGAACGCATGATGCTGACCCGCGCCCGCGTGCAGGCGGACGTGCAGCGCATCACCACCGTATACCGCCGCGCCGGCCATTATGGCGTGCGGGTGGAGCCGAAGATCATCCGCCTGCCGCAGAACCGCGTCAACCTCGTCTACGAGATCGACGAGGGCAAGGCGACGCGGGTGGCTTCCATCAAGTTCACCGGCAACCACGCCTTCTCCGACAGCAAGCTGCGCGATGTCATAACCACCTCGGAGAGCGCCTGGTGGAAGTTCTTCTCGACCACCGACCGCTACGATCCCGACCGCGTCGCCTATGACAAGGAACTGCTGCGGCGTTTCTACCTCAAGCACGGCTTCGCCGACGTGGAGATCGTCTCGGCGGATGCCGAGCTGGCCCCCAACGGCGAGGACTTCTACATCACCTTCGTCATCAACGAGGGCCCGCGCTACAAGGTGCGCGACGTGGTGGTCAACGCCGGCGACACCGACCTCGACCCCAGGGATCTGCGCAAGAAGGTGGAGACGCGCCCGGGCGAGTATTACGACGCCTCCAAGGTCGACAAGACGATCGAGAAGCTCTCGGTGGAGGCCGGGCGCAAGGGCTTCGCCTTCGCCCGCGTGCAGCCGCAGATAGAGCGCGACGCGGAGGCCCGCGAACTGACCATTTCCTACAACCTGCAGGAAGGGCCGCGGGTATATATCGAGCGCATAGACATCATAGGCAACGTGCGCACCCTCGACGAGGTTATCCGCCGCGAGCTGCGGCTGGCCGAGGGCGACGCCTACAACCGCTTCCTCGTCGACCGCGCCCGCCGCCGCCTGACGGCGCTCGACTTCTTCTCCAAGATCGACATATCCGAGCAGCCGGGCAGCGCACCGGACAAGATGGTGCTGGTCATCAAGGTGGAGGAGAAATCCACCGGCTCGCTGCATTTCTCGGCCGGTTATTCCACCTCCGAGGGCGTGATCGGCTCGGCCGATTATTCCGAGCGCAACCTGCTGGGCACGGGCCGCAGGATAGATCTCAAGACCTCGCTGTCGTTCAAGCGCCAGTCGGTGGATTTCAGCTTCACCGAGCCTTACTTCCTTGGCCGCAACATAACGGCGGGCATAGACCTGCACGGCTCGCGCACCGACATGAAGGAAGAATCCAAATACCGCACCAACAGCGCCGGTTTTGGCCTGCGGCT
>CAZXTT010000100.1:0-6668 GCA_964643775.1 uncultured Rhizobiaceae bacterium
CCCAATGTATCCATGAACGCCGTCTCCGAGCATCCGCCAAGCGCCAGCGCGGCGATCATCGCCATGGCGTATCCAGCCGTCCTGTCCATCGTCTCTCCCTGCCTTCAGGCCGTGCCGGGGCCGGGCCCCACGTCATCGCCATTATACACCCAGCACCCACATTTGGGCAAAACCATGTCGCCGCCCGTTCCCTCACGACTGCCCGCGCGCCCTTTTCACCCGCGTCACGTGCCACGCCAGCCCCGCCGCCGCCAGCGCCAGCATGGGAAACAGCGCGTAGTTGACGGCGCTCCACCCGGAAGCATCGAGAAGCTGCCCGGCGGTGAACGAGGTAAGCGCCACCGTGGCGAAGACGGCGAAATCGTTGAGCCCCTGCACCCGCGCCCGCTCGTCGGCGTGGGTTATCTCGCTGACCATCGAGGTGGCCCCGATGAAGGCGAAGTTCCACCCCAGCCCCAGCAGCACCAGCCCGAAGCCGAAGTTCTCCATGCGCAGCCCCGAAAGGTTGACCAGCGCCGCCAGCGCGTTGAGCAAAAGCCCCATGGCGATTATGCGCTCCGCCCCGTGGCGGGCGATGAGCGCCCCGGTGAAGAAGGAAGGCACATACATGGCCAGCACGTGCCACTGGATCACCCACGCCGACTGATCGACGCTCAGCCCGCAGCCCACCATGGCCAGCGGCGTCGCCGTCATCAGCAGGTTCATCATCCCGTAGGCCATCATGCCGGTGAGGATGGCGGTCAGCAGGCGCGGGCTCCTCACCAGCTCCGCCAGCGGCCTTCCCGGCGCTGCGGAGGCCGTGCCGCCCTCCACCTCGCGCGGACTGGGTATCGACACCAGCGTCAGCACGATCAGCGCCACCATGGTGAACACCCCGGCGGCGGCGAAATTTCCGGCGAAGGACACCGGCGCGAACAGCTCGCGCGTGTTCATCACCACGATGGGCCCCAGCACCGCCCCGGCTATCGAGCCGGTCAGCACCCACGACACTGCCTTGGGCCGAAACGACGGACTGGCCATGTCGGCGGCGGCGAAGCGGTAATACTGGGCGAAGGCCTGGTAGCCCCCCTGCAACATGGTGGCGGCGCAAAACAGGGCGAAATCGCGCTCGAATATGGCATAGACCGCCCCCACGGCCGCCAGCAGCCCCATGAAGGCCCCCATCAGGAAGCCGTTGCGCCGCCCGACGCGCAGCATGATCATCGACGCCGGCCAGGTGAGCAGCGCCGTGCCGATTATGTAGGTGGTTATCGGCAAGGTGGCCCAGCGCGGCGACGGCGCGAGCAGGTATCCGGCCAGCGCCGCGGTGGAGAACATGTTGATGCTGGCGATGGAATAAAGCCCCTGCGCCGCGGTCAGCACCCAGGTGTTGAAGCGCGCCCGCGCATCGTCCACCATCAGTTCCGGACGCGCCGGGCGCTCATCGCTCAGGGGTGTGGGCACTTCGCTCATGGGCCGCCTTTTGCCCTTCCGCGCCGCCTCTGGCAAGTCAAATCACGCCCTCGGCGTCACCACGACACATGACGCCGCGCGGCGACGCGTGACACACGCGCCTTACGCTTCAGTGGACGCGCAGCTCCCTGCTCTCGCCCGCCGACACGTGAAAGCGCCGCAGGCTGCGCTTTCCCGCCTCTTCGACGGCCAGCACGTATTCCCCCGGGGCCAGCACCAGATTCTGCCCGCCGCTGCCGGAGAATTTCCACGCCCCCCCGGCATCGCGCAATTGCCAGCGCTTGCGGCCCGTCTCCGCCTCCACCCGCACCAGCGCCGCGTGCGCCCTTATCTCCAGCGAGCTGAGCACGCCGGGCTTTATCCGCACGCTCGTCTCGGCGCGCGCGTTGCCGGGGATGAAGCGGCTCTCCACCCGGTAGTCGCCCTTGCCCAGCCGCAGCAGTTCGCCCTGCCCGCGCGAGGTGGCGACCAGCCGCGAACGCCCCCTGCCGGAAGCGGCATAGAAGCGATGCTCCACCCGCACCCCGATGGCCGGGCCCAGCCCGTCGAGCAGCGATATGGCCCGCACTCCCCCGACATCGAGGATGAACACCGCCGAGACGCTCCGCCCCTCCTCCACCGTTATGCGCTGGCGCGCCAGCCGGTAGCCATAGCGCGCCCGCACCTCGTATTGCCCCGCGGGCAGGGCCACCTGCGCCTGCGCCTGTTCGGAGGAATGAACCTTCCGCCCCACCCGGCCGCTCACCTCGTCCACCGCCAGCACCGTCCACGCGACCGGCCGCCCGATCAGCCCGCCGCCCTCGCGCAGCCGCGCCGCCAGGTAGAGCCGCTCCTCGCCGCGCGGGGCCGCCGCCGTCCTGATCTCGCACGGAGCCGCCTGCTGCAACAGGGCCGGAGGCTCCACGCTGCCGGTCAGCAGCCCATCTCCGGGAGCCGCCGACAGGGCCAGTTGCGCCCCGCCGAAGCCAGCCGCCAGGGAAACAAAAAAGAGGGCCGCCACTTTGCGGCGGCGGCCCTTGAGGCAGTGTGCAAGACTGTGAGTAAAACCACGGATCATGGAGTAATAAATCCGTCGAATTCCTGTTTCCCCTCTCCCCGTCAGGGGCTTCCTCTCCCCCCAGGCCTTTCCGGCCCGGCGTTGAGCGCAAGAAAACATTTTTTGCCGCCGCGGGCAACGAAAGCCTTAACAAATGGTTAACGCCACCCCGACGACGCCAGGCGGCAAGTGGACGCCTTGACATGGGCGCTCCGTCCCTGCCTATTTGGCCGCCATGAAGGATTTGCCGAAAACCCCCGTTACCTCGCGCCGCGGCAGGCGCGGCTTCGAGCTTGAGCCGCACGTGCTCAACGACACCTCCGGCATCGTCGACTTCCTGCGCACCCGCCGCTCGGCGGAACCGGCCCAGATCACCGGCCCCGGCCCCGACGACGGGCAACTGGAGCTGCTGCTGGAGATAGCCGCCCGCACCCCCGACCACGGCAAGATGGAGCCGTGGCGCTTCATCGTGATCCGCGGCAGGGCCAAGGACGAATTCGCCGCTTTCGCCAAAAACCGCTGGCAGGAGCTGAATGCCGGCGAGCCGCTGGGCAAGAAGGCCCTTTACGACCTGATCGAGAAGGCGCCGCTGATAATAGTGGTCGTCTCGCGCGCCGCGGATCACCCCAAGGTGCCCGCCTGGGAGCAGCGCCTCTCCGCCGGGGCCGCCTGCATGAACATGCTCACCGCCGCCACCGCCATGGGGCTGGCCATGCAATGGCGCTCCGGCTGGCCGGCGGAAGACGAAAAGACCTTCCGTTACCTGGGGCTGACGGAAAACGAAACCATCGCCGGGCTCATGTTCACCGGCTCCCTCGACCCCTCCGCGCCGCGCAGTGACCGCCGCCGCCCCTTCTGGCGCGACCTCACCACCTTCTGGCAACCGGACGAAGCATGACACATACGCCCGCCGATACCATCGAGGCTGTCGTCTTCGACAAGGACGGCGTGCTGGTCGATTTTACCCGCACGTGGACGCCGGTCGCCATCCGCGCCGCCCATGAATTCGCCGCCGGCGACGAGGCCCGCGCCAGGGCCATGCTGGACAAGGTGGGCTACGACGAGGAAACGGGCTCCTTCCGCCCCGGCTCCGTATGGGCCGCCGGAACCAACGAGGATCTCATCAACGCATGGTGCCCCGATTGCCCCCCTCGTCAGCGGCTGGCCATGATAGAGCGCATGGGCGAGCTGTGCGCCGCGACCGACCCCGTGCCGCTGGTCGAGCCCGCCCTCATGCGCCGGGCGCTGGAGCAACTGCGCGCCGCCGGGCTGAAGCTGGCGCTGGTGTCCAACGACGTCACCTCCTCGGTGGAAAACGCCGTGCGCGCCTTCGGCCTCGACGGCCTGTTCGACTTCATGGCCGGTTTCGACAAGGTGGCCCGCCCCAAGCCCCATGCCGACCCGCTGCTCGCTTTCGCCGCTCATTGCGCCGTCCGCCCCGCCGCCATGCTGGTCATCGGCGACAACGACCACGACGCCGAAATGGCCCACCACGCCGGAAGCGCCGCCTTCATCGGCGTCCTCTCCGGCAACTCCGGCCACGCCCACATGCGCCGCCTCACCCCCCACATCGCCGGGGACATGCTGGAGGCCTCGGAAATGGCCCTGCGAATGGCCGATGTTTCGATTGACGCAAGGCTGGCCTCCCTATAGCCTCGAAAAGCTGAATCACGAACGCTGACAGCCCAGACCCAAACCGGGAGGGCGATGGAAAAAGGAAATACATCATGCAGCGCATTTTTTCTCTCTCTTCCACAATGGCGGCCCTTGCCGTTCTTGCCGCCACCACTGCCCCCGCCCTCGCCCATGGCGGCCACGTGCTCGATCATGGAGAAGGCCACCAGCACGTGAGCGGCCTGCTGGCCCTCGGCGCGGCCTTCGTCATCGCCGCCCTCGTCGGCGCGGGCTTCTTCGCCGCGCGAAACCGCCGCGCCTCGCGCCAGGCGTCCCGCCCGGCCGCCCGCAATGACTGACAAGACCGGCCTGATGATCTGCGGCCACGGCTCGCGCGACGGGCGGGCCGTGGAGCAATTCGCCCGCCTCGTCGACAAGGTGCGAGCCGGGGTGAAGGATGAATGGCCGGTGGAATACGGCTACCTGGAATTCGCCACCCCGGTTATCCGCGACGGGCTGGACGCCCTGCGCGCCAGGGGCTGCGGGCGCATCCTCGCCGTCCCCGGCATGCTCTTCGCCGCCGGCCACGCCAAGAACGACATCCCCTCGGTGCTAAACCGCTACGCCGCCACGCACGGCCTGCGCATCGACTACTCCCGCGAGCTGGGCATCGACCCCAACATGCTGCGCGCCGCCAGGGAGCGCATCGAGGAGGCGGAAGCAGCCGCCCCCCGCGAGGTGTCGCGCCACGACACCCTGCTCATGGTCATAGGCCGCGGCTCCTCCGACCCGGACGCCAACTCCAACGTCGCCAAGGTGGCCCGCATGCTCACCGAGGGCATGGGCTTCGGCTGGGGCGAGGTGGCCTATTCCGGCGTCACCTTCCCGCTCACCGCCCCGGCGCTGGAGCGCGCCGCCCGGCTGGGCTTCTCCCGCGTCATCGTCTTCCCGTGGTTCCTCTTCACCGGCGTGCTCGTCGAGCGCATATACGCGGCCGTGGACGAGGCGGCGGCGGCCTTCCCCGGCATCGAATTCATCAAGGCCCCCTACCTAAACGATCACCCGCTGGTCGTCGAAACCTTCATAAGCCGCGCCCGCGACATCCTCGCGGGCCACACGGCCATGAACTGCGGCCTGTGCAAATACCGCGAGCGGATAATCGGCTTCGAGGAACAGGTGGGCGAGCCGCAAATGAGCCACCACCACCACGTGGAGGGCGGCCACCACCATCATCACCATGACCATGATCATGGACATCCCCATGCAAGTGACGATAACCTGCCTCACGGGCATCATCATCACCACGCCCCTTATCCGCACGCCGATCATCCGCTGGGGCCGAAGACCCTGAAGCCGTGAGGATGGGACAGAACCGGGGAGACATGGCATGGACTTTCTCAACGATCCGGCGGAGATCTACCGCCGCTCCTTCGCCGCCATAGAAGCCGAGGTCGATCTCTCCGCCCTGCCGCCGGACGTGCGCGCCATCGCCACACGCGTCATTCACTCCTGCGGCATGACCGGGATAGCCCCCCTGCTGCGCATCGACCCGGAACTGCCGGAAGCCGTGCTCGCCGCGCTGGCCGCCGAACGCCCCGTGCTGTGCGACGTGGAGATGGTGCGCTGCGGCATAATACGCCGCCTGCTGCCCGAGGGCGTCGAGGTCATGTGCAAGATCAACGACGAGGAGGCCATCGAGCGCGCCGAGCGCCTGTCGGTCACCCGCTCCGCCGCCGCCACCGCCCTGTGGCGGCCCATGCTGGAGGGCGCGGTGTGCGTCATAGGCAACGCCCCCACCGCCCTGTTCACCCTCATGGAGATGATAGACAACGGCGCGCCGCCGCCCGCCGCCATAATCGCCTTCCCCGTCGGTTTCGTCGGGGCCGAGGAATCCAAGGACGAGCTGGACGCCAACCCGCGCGGGGCGAAAATAGCCACCCTGCTGGGCCGCCAGGGCGGCGCGGGCATGGCGGCGGCGGCCTTCAACGCCATAACCACGGCTGCCTTCTCATGAGCGGCCGGGAGGAAAAATCCCCCCCGCCCCTGCTGCTCGTCGGCATGGGCGACGACGGCCTCGACGGCCTGCCCCTGTCCGCCACGCGGGCCCTTTTCGCCGCCGACGTGGTAATCACCTCGCGCCGCCTGATCTCCCTGCTGCCGCCGGAACTGGCCCGCAAGGCGCAAGGCTGGCCCAGCCCCTTCAGCGCCATGGCGGATCATATCGCCAGGCTGCGCGAGAAGGGCGGGAAGGTCGCCGTGATAGCCACCGGCGACCCCTTCTGGCACGGCGTGGGCTCCGTTCTGGCCCGTCACTTCCCGCCGGAGGAAATGACCGTCCATGGCCACCCATCGGCCTTCTCGCTGGCCTGCGCCCGCCTCGGCTGGCCGTTGCAGGACACCCGCCAGTTATCCCTGCACGGGGCGCGCTCCCCGGCCCTCGTCGAAAGATACCTCCACCCCGGCGAAAGGCTGCTCGTCCTGCCGCGCGGCAGGGCCACCCCGCTGGTGGTGGCCGAGCGCCTGTCTTCCCGCGGTTTCGGCCCCAGCAAGATGACCATCCTCGCCC
>CAZXTT010000101.1:0-8074 GCA_964643775.1 uncultured Rhizobiaceae bacterium
CGCCTATCTTGAGCGGGCCGCCGCCCTGCTGCCCGCGGAGCCGTGGGACGAGAAAACATGGAAGGTCTGGACGGACGCCCTGAAGAAGCAAACCGCCCGCAAGGGCAAGGCCCTGTTCATGCCCCTGCGGCTGGCGCTGACGGGCAGGGCGCATGGGCCGGAGATGTCGAGGCTGCTGCCGCTCATGGGGCGAAAGATGGTGGAACAGCGCCTGCGCGCCGCCGCCGGGTGATGCCTACTGCCCGCGCAGCCAGAGGAAAAAGAAGATCAGCATGCCGACCCCGGTGCCCATGGCCAGCCAGCCGGCCACCCGCACCGTTATGTCGAGGAAATCCGTCTCCTCGCCGTTCCTGTCGTCGTCTTCCGGCCGCTTGCTCATGGCTCATCCCAACTCGCCACGGATATCGGCGATCACCTGGTGGAACATCTCCTCGCTCAGCCGCCCCGTCTGGGTATTGTAGCGCGAACAGTGATAGCTGTCGCGCAGGATCAGCCCGCCGGGCAGCTCGTGGCGCGCCCCGTGGGCGAAGCGGTAGCGCGCCCGCACCAGCCCCCGGGCCATCAGCACCGCGTCATGGGCCACCTTGCCCAGCGCCAGCACCACGCGCAACGTCCGGCGGCTCTCCAGCTCGCAGCGCAGGAAGCCGTTGCACGCCCTGATCTCCGCCGTCAGCGGCTTGTTTTGCGGCGGCACGCAGCGCACGGCGTTGATGATCACCGCGTCCATCAGCTCCAGCCCGTCGTCGGGCCGCTCGTCATAGCGTCCGCGCGCGAAGCCATGCTCGATGAGCGCGCCATAGAGCAGGTGACCGGCGAAATCGCCGGTGAAGGGCCGCCCCGTGCGGTTGGCCCCGCGCAGGCCCGGGGCCAGCCCGATGATGGCCAGCCGCGCGTCATCGGGGCCGAAGGGCGGCACCGGCGCGTTGAACCAGTCCGGATGAGCCTCGCGCTGTTCGGCGAGGAATTCACGCAGGCGCGGGCACAGGCCGCAATCGCGCGGCGGCAGGCATTGCTCGCCCATCGCCGCCTACTCGTCGCCGCTGAAGTCGTCCGCCTGCGGCGCTTCCTCGCGCGGCGGGCGGCCCACCTGCTTTTCCAGCTCCACCAGGTCGATGAACTCGTCGGCCTGGCGGCGCAGGTCGTCGGCGATCATCGGCGGGCGCACCGACAGGGTGGAGATGACCGTCACCCGGCAGCCCATGTCCTGCACCGCCTGCACCAGCGAGCGGAAGTCGCCATCGCCGGAGAACAGCACGATGTGATCCAGCGACGGGGCCAGCCGCATCATGTCCACCGCCAGCTCGATGTCCATGTTGCCCTTGATCTTGCGCCGCCCCATGCTGTCGGTGAATTCCTTGGCCGGCTTGGTGACCACCATGTAGCCGTTGTAGTCCAGCCAGTCGATCAGTGGCCGCAGGGGCGAATAATCGGCGTCATCCATCAGCGCCGTGTAGTATATGGCCCGGATGAGCCGCGTGCGCTCCTTGAAATAGGCCAGCAGGCGCTTGTAGTCGATGTCGAATCCCAGCGCCTTGGCGGTGGCATAGAGATTGGAACCATCGAGAAACAGGGAAGTCTTTTCGTCCTTGTAAAGTTGCATTTCATCAAGCCCTTCGTCGTTGAAATGGTGATAACAATGATGGAGGTCAATTTAAGCCATGAATGCCGGAGGGTGTCAATGAGTGACGTCGCGTCACGCGCCATCATCGCCCTGGGGAGCAACGTGCCCGGGCGCGCCGGGCCGCCGCCTGCTGCGCTGGCCCGCGCCATCGGCTGGCTGGGTGAGGAGGCGGGGCGGGTGGTGGCCGTTTCCTCGTTGTGGAAGAGCGCTCCCTTCGGCCTGCTTTCCCAGCCGCCGTTTTTCAACGCCGTGGTGGTCATCGACACGCCGCTTTCGCCGCGCCTGCTGATGAAAACGCTGCGGCGGCTGGAAAACCACGCCGGACGCCGCCGCGGCACCCCCTGGGGCCCGCGCGCCCTCGACCTCGACCTGCTGGCCCATGGCAATGAGGTGACGCGCCCGGTGGGCCATGGCGCGGCGGTAAGGGGCAGGGTGGCAAAGGGCAGGGCGGCCCACGCCATGCAGCGCAAGGGGCTGGTGCTGCCCCATCCGGGCATCGCCTTCCGCTCCTTCGTGCTGCTGCCGCTGGCCGAGGCCGCCCCCCGCTGGCGTCATCCGGCGAGCGGGCGCACTGCCCGTCACATGCTGTCAAAGGTGCCCCCCGGACAGCGCGCCCAGTGCCGCAAGGTGAAGTCATGGCAAAACGGAGCCTGGAGCTGAGGGGCATTCAAGTGCCCCATGCCCCTCCACGCTCCCAGGGCCTGGACTCAATAAATGCATGGCGCCAGTTGCCGGAGAGAAAACCGGCATGGGTGGAAAAGAGATGGAAAATAAAAGTCATGCGGCTTATGCCGCTTTTCTCCCCGGCAACCCTTCGGGCGTCAAATACCCTGCATTTATTGAGGCCAGAGCCCCTAGCGCGCTTCCGAAGAGGCGGCCTCGCAGACGTTGTTGACCATGAACTCAAGGGCCTCCAGCAGGGCCGGGATGTCCACCCGGTAAAAGACATGCCGTCCCTTCCTGTTGGAGGAGAGGATGTTGTTGCGGCTGAGTTCCTTGAGGTGAAATGACAAGGTGGCCGGAGCCATTTCCAGGCGACGGGCGATCTCCCCGGCGGGCAGGCCTCCGGAATCTTCCCCCTGGGAGTGGGGGGCCAGGCAGCACAATATGGCCAGCCTGTTAGGGTGGCCAACGGCGGCAAAAATGTCTGATACCTGTTCCTCGCTCATTTGGCGAACAACATACATGATTCGCCCTGGGGGAGCAAAGCGGTTTCGCTTTTGATTTCGTTTGATCTCGATCGCGATTTCGTTCCGTTCATTCATCAACGGTCATTGACAAACTTCCATGCCGGCAACAAACTGCCATCCAGCGTGCGGGAGATGGTGAGTCTGCGAACGAATTCGCCACACCGGCATGTGATTTATTGAAAACTGCCATCAGGGGAGGGAATCCGGATGGACAAGGCTCTTGTGATAGAGGTCGGCAAATGCACCGGCTGCCGCCAGTGCGAGCTGGCCTGTTCCTATGAGCATACCGGGACGTTCAACCCGGCGCGCTCGCGCATAACCGTGTTCGATTTCCACGAAAAGGGGCGCTTCGTGCCCTATACCTGCACCCAGTGCGACCAGGCCTGGTGCCAGCAGGTGTGCCCGGTGGGGGCCATCAGCAACGACGACGGGGTCAAGGTGGTCGATGCCGCCACCTGCGTCGGCTGCAAGGTATGCACCATCGCCTGTCCCTTCGGCACCATCAACTACGAGCCGGCCACCGGCAAGGTCATCAAGTGCGACCTGTGCGGTGGCGACCCGGCCTGCGCCAGGGCCTGCCCGACGGGGGCCATCGTCTTCACCGACGTGGCGGTGCAGGGATTCGAGAAAATGCGCGCCTGGGCGGAGAAGACCGACACCGCCCCGCAGGCATCTGCTTGATAACGCTTCAGGGAGGATTTCATCATGGCATGGGCCAGAAGGATTCTGCGCGTGAACCTCACTGAAGGCACGTGCAAGGCGGAACCGCTCAACATGGAGTGGGCCAACGACTATCTCGGCCAGCGCGGGCTGGCCACCAAGTATTTCGTCGAGGAGGTAGATCCAAAGGTTGATCCGCTGTCGCCGGAAAACAAGCTCATCATGACCACCGGGCCGCTCACCGGCACCGGCGCTTCCACCGCGGCGCGCTACTCGGTGGTCACCAAGGGGCCGCTCACCGGCTGCATCGCCTGCTCCAACTCCGGCGGCTATTTCGGCGCCGAGCTGAAGAACGCCGGCTGGGACATGATCATATTCGAGGGCAGGGCGGAAAAGCCCGTCTACCTGGTCATCACCGACGACGAGGCCGAGCTGCACGACGCCGCCGACATCTGGGGCAAGTCGGTGTGGGAGGCCGACGACTACATCAAGGAGCGCCACCAGGAGCCGCTGTTCCAGGTGGCCGCCATCGGCGTGCCGGGTGAAAACGGCGTGCTGTTCTCGGCGGTGGTCAACAACAAGCACCGCGCCGCCGGGCGTTCCGGCGTCGGCACCGTCATGGGCTCCAAGAACCTGAAGGCGGTGGCCGTGCGCGGCACCAAGGGGGTCGAGGTGCACGATCCGGAGGCCTTCGACAAGGCGGTGGCGGCGGCCAAGGCGGTGATCGCCGAGAACGCCGTCACCTCGCAGGCCCTGCCCACCTACGGCACCCAGGTGCTGACCAACATCATCAACGAGCTGGGCGCGCTGCCCACCCGCAACGCCCAGGACGTGCAGTTCGAGGGGGCCAATGACATCTCCGGCGAGGCCATGCTGGAGCCGCGCCGCTCCGACGGCAAGCCCAATCTGGCCACCAACGCCGGCTGCTTCGGCTGCACCATCGCCTGCGGGCGCATCTCGCAGATCGACACCACCCATTTCTCGGTCAAGGACAAGCCGCAGTATCACCATGCCTCCGGCGGCGTCGAATACGAGAACGCCTGGGCGCTGGGGGCCGACACCGGGGTCAACGACCTCGAGGCGCTGACCTATTGCAACTACCGCTGCAACGAGCATGCGCTCGATCCCATCACCACCGGCTCGACCATCGCCGCGGCCATGGAGCTATACAAGATCGGCGCCCTCACCGACGAGGACACCGGCGGCATCAGGATGGAGTTCGGCTCGGCGGAGGCGCTGGTGGCGGCGGTCGACGCCATCTGCGACGGCACGGACTTCGGCAAGCTGCTGGGGCTGGGCTCGAAGCGCCTGTGCGAGAAGTTCGGCCATCCCGACCTGTCCATGTCGGTCAAGGGGCAGGAGTTCCCGGCCTACGACCCGCGCGGGATTCAGGGCATGGGCCTGACCTACGCCACCTCCAACCGCGGGGCCTGTCACCTGCGCTCCTACACGGTGGCCTCCGAGGTGCTGGGCATACCGGAGAAGACCGACCCGCTGACCACCGACGGCAAGGCCGGGCTGGTCAAGGTGTTCCAGGATCTCACCGCCTTCGTCGATTCCTCCGGCCTGTGCATCTTCACCACCTTCGCCTGGTCGGCGGAGGACATAGCGCCCCAGATAGACGCCGCCTGCGAGGGCGACTGGTCGGTGGAGCGGCTGATGGAGGTGGGCGAGCGCATCTGGAACATGGAGCGCAAGTTCAACCTCGACGCGGGGCTGACCGCAGAGGACGACACCCTGCCCAAGCGCATCCTCAAGGAGGCGGCCAAAACCGGCCCGGCCAAGGGGCTGGTCAACGGGCTGGACAAGATGCTGCCCGAATATTACCAGCTGCGCGGCTGGACGCCCGAGGGCGTGCCCACCGAGGAGACGCTCGGCCGCCTTGGGCTGGCGTAGCGTGAAAGCAGCCGGGGGAGGGCGGCGCAAGCCCTCCCTCGCGCCCGTCCTCTTTCAGCCATCCGATGCCAATGGAGGCAAGAATGCATCACGTTATTGTCGGGGCCGGCCCCGCTGGCGTGCGCGCCGCCGAGAGGCTGCGGGCGCTCGACGGCGAGGCCCGGATAACCCTCGTCGACGGCGAGGGCGAAGCGCCTTATTCGCGCATGGCCATTCCCTATTACCTGAGCGGCAAGATCGGCGAGCAGGGCACGTGGCTGCACCGGCCAATTGATTTCTATGGCGACAACGGCATCGAGCTGGTGCGCGGGCGGGTGGCCAGGGTGGACGCCGCTGGCAAGAGCCTGGCCATGGAGGACGGCTCGACCATGAGCTACGACCGCCTGCTGCTCGCCACCGGCGCGCGCCCGGTCAAGCCGCCGGTGGAGGGGCTTTCCGGCGAGCGGGTGCGCCATTGCTGGACGCTGGAGGACGCCCGCGCCATCGAAAAGCTGGCCGGGGAGGGCGGCAAGGTGGTCATCATGGGCGCCGGCTTCATCGGCTCCATCATCCTCGAGGCGCTGGTGCTGCGCGGCGCGGAGGTGACCATCGTCGAGGCCGAGGAGCGCATGGTGCCGCGCATGCTCGACGAGACGGCGGGGGGAATGCTGGCCCGCTGGTGCGAGCGAAAATCGGTGCGCGTGCTCACCTCCACCCGCATCGACGGGGTGAGCGACGACGGGCGGGGCCTGCGGCTGTCGCTGTCATCGGGCGAGACATTGTCCGCCGACCTGCTGGTGGTGGCCGCCGGCGTCACCCCTAACATCGAGTGCCTCGAGGGAACCGGCGTGGAGAAACGCGCCGGGGTGGTCGTCAACTCGCGCATGGAAACCTCGCTGCCCGATGTCTGGGCCGCCGGCGACTGCGCCGAGGGCTGCGATTTCTCCTCCGGCGACCTGTCCACCCTGGCCATCCAGCCGGTGGCCGTGGAGCAGGCCCTGATAGCGGCCTCCAACATGGCCGGCGTCAGGGCCGAATATCACTGCGCCCTGCCGATGAACGTGCTGGAGACGCTGGGCCTGATAACCGCCTCCTTCGGCAAGCACGACGGGTTGGCGGAAGGGGCGCGCGCCAGTGCGCTGGACGAGGAAAACTGGCGCTACATAAGGCTGGAATTCCACGACGATCGCCTCATCGGGGCCCAGACGGTGGGCCACGTGGAGATGATGGGCACCCTGCGCGGCCTCATCCAGAGCAAGATCGGTCTCGGGCGCTGGCGGGACATCCTGATGGAACAGCCCCACCGGGTGGCGGAAGCCTGGGTGGACCTGTCGCGCAATCCCTGATCCGCCTGTCCCCATGCGCATCACGCTCAAGCTCTTCGCCACCTTGTCGCGCCACCTGCCCGCCGCGGCGCGGCGCAACGAGGCCGTGCTGACGGTGGAGCAGGGGACGACCGTTGGCCGCCTGCTGGACGAGTTGGCCATCCCGCGGGCGGAGGTCCACATAGCGCTGGTCAATGGCCGCCACGTGGACGTGGAGGCCCTCGATTCCGCCTCCCTCGCCGAGGGCGACACCCTGGCCCTGTGGCCGCCGGTGGGCGGCGGGTGAGGGGCGTCATGGGCAGTGGCGAGGCAGCGGTGATCCGCAAGGAAATGACCATCTCGCCGGGCGACTTCCGCCGCCTGCTGGAGAGGCTGGGCGGCGGGCGGCTGCGGGAATGCGGGGCCGCTTGCTGGCGCATCGGCGATGTCACCATAAGGGCCAGCGAGATGGACGAACTGACGATGGCCGCCTTGCGCCTGCCGCGCCTCGCGGTGAGCATAGACCTCTCCCGCCTGCCGCCGCGCCACCGCGACGACTTCCTGCGCCGCTTCGACCAGACCTTCCGCCGCGGCGGCGGGTAGGGGCGGATACCCTGACGCCACCCAGACATGCAGCCACCTCCCGCGCTTCACCATGAAGCCCTTGGCCATGGAGGCAGCTCGACCATGAAGCCCTCGACCACGAGGCAGTTCGACCATGAAGCCCTTGGCCACGAGGCAGCTCAACCATGAAGCCGCCCGCACAACTCCCATGACCCGAAAGGACAGCCACAGCCCACCGGGCACTCAATAAACCTGAACCTCAATCGAGGTTTAGGTTTTCATGGGCATAACTGCCAATAATGTGCCGTCAGCCACACTACACGACGCTTTGATGAACGGTCATGAAAACAGGCCGTTTTCTTCATCAGTAGCGGCTCAATAAGCCATCATTTTGGGGCTAATCCCGCTCGCGGCACACTTTTTGGGCGAATAATGGCAGGTTCAGGGAGGGGTAGAGCATATTTTAGATAAACCGGAGGGAGCTGTGTCGTGTAGTGTGGCCGTCAGCCTGCTATCCATGCTCTGCCTGAAAATTTCCAACCCCTTTGGTATCAGGGATGACACCCCGCACAGCATTTATGGAGCCGCCATAGCCAATTGAAAAATCGAGTAGATTGTCGCTTTCGCGCAGTGGTGTCATGCAGTGAGGGGATGACGAGAGAGGGGGGTGGCCCCAGCCGCAATTTTCCTGGACGCCAGCGCGCTTTCTGGGGGATGACGGGGAGGGGTAACCCCATCAAGCAGGATTTTCCTGGACCCCACCCCGCTCACCCCAGCAGGTAGACCTTGACGAAATACCACCCCGTCAGCATCACCGCCGCCGTCCCTATCACGCCGCGCAGCACGTTGGGCGGGAAGCG
>CAZXTT010000102.1:0-2992 GCA_964643775.1 uncultured Rhizobiaceae bacterium
GCCGAGCAGCAGCGACGACGGCTCGATGGTTATGTTGCCCACCTTGAAGCCGAAGAAGGCCGAGCGCGCCCAGTTGACCATGTCCACCCAGTCCACCGTCCACTGCATGAGCACGATGGGCAGGCCGATGACCACGATGGATATGTCCACGAGGGTCGAGAACAGCACCCCGAGCTGGGTTATCATGCCTTCCGGCAGCGACATGGTGCGGCGCAGGAAGCGGCCGGTATAGGTATGGGCGTCGAGGGCGCTGCGCACCGCCGCGTCGGCCAGGTGATGCAGCAGGTAGAGCCCCACCACGAGCACCGAGGTAAGCACCGTCTGGCTGGCGATGAAGTGGGCCAGGGCCACGTATCCGGCGACCAGCGCCACGACGATGGCCAGCAGCACCAGCCACAACAGGTGGAACACGTAGCGCGTCCAGGAGAAGAAGAAGCGCCCGCCGTCTTCCGCCGCGGCCGTTGTCCCCGCCCCTTCTTCCGCCACCAGCGGCTCGCCCTGCTTGATGGCCGAAAGCAGCCAGGCGATGAGGATGACATAAAGCAGCGAGACGAGAGCGCTCCACATCACCTGGAAATCTACTGCCAGGAAAAGGATTTCGGCCAGCCTCCCGACCAGGTGATCGAGGCCGAACACTATCGCCGTTGCCGAGGACAGGAGAAACGCCCTCGCGGCGGCCGCGTCACCCAGGTTCACCAGCCGCATGTGAGATGCCGTGGGGCGGAATATGCCGCGCGCCAGCGCCACCGCCACCACCGAGAACAGCAGCCCCTCGGAGAAGGCCTCCAGAAAGCGCTCTATGCGCGGCGACGGCCCGCCCAGCATGTAAACGGCGATCAGCGACACCAACAGCAGCAGCAGCAGCACGACGGCCGAAAACAGGGCCACCCGCACGGCCCGCCACAGGCGGTGCAGCTCGTCTATCCTGGCATCCCTGGCCAATGGCCGCCGCCAGTGACGCCAGACATAAAAGAGCAGCCCCAGGGAGATGAGAAAAAGCCCCAGGACGATGAAGAAGGATATTCCCGTCTTTCCCTCTCCGCCCGACCAGCTGGACAGCAATACGCGCAGGCGCAGGAAGAAATCCGGCGCCACCGCCAGGCCATCGACCCACAGCAGCGGATTGAGGAGCGAGCGCGACGGCTGGAATATGCCGGAGAGGAATTTCTTGCGCTGGCGGTCGGCGGCGCGCTGTGAAAGCTGGCCTATCTCCAGCAGCAGCAGGCCAAGCTTCTTGTCGGTGGCGCTCAGCCTGTCGCGCAGCTCGTCGAGCGCCTTGCGCTGGGCGGCAATGCCCTCGTCTTCCGTCTCGCCATCCTTGGGGGGCGCGCCCAGCGCCTTGAGCTGATTGTCCACCGTTTTCAGCGGTTCTTCCAGCTCCTTGCGCGCCTTGAGCACCCGCAGGCGCAGGTTCTCCAGCACCCCGCGCTGCTTGCCGAGTTCTTCCTGCGAAATGTCGGGGCGGGCGATTTTCAGGCGCGCCTCGCCGAGCAGTTTCTCGACCTCCGGAATGACCCGCCCGGCGCGCGCCGCCACCTGCTTTATGCCGGCGAATGCATCGCGGCGCACCTCCGCCGGTTCGGCCGGCGGCTTTTCCTGCTCTTTCGCCTTGTTCCCGGACTTGTCCCCGGTCTTGGCCTTACCGGAAGGGCTTGTCTTTTCCTGCTGGCGCGCCAGCGGTTGGCGGGCCTCGTTGCCGCCATTGGCTGCCGGGGCCTGTTTCTTTCCGTCCGCCGCCACCGGCGCGTTCACCGGCGCTCCTTGCGCCCACCCCCAATGAGCCGGCGCGCCGGCCATGAACAGGGCGCACAGGAGCACTGCCGCAAGACGCATCATGAAATGAGATCCACCAAATGGCCGCTGCATGGGAGCCTCGCCCCGCAAAATTCCGCTGCACAGATTCGCTCAAGCGGCATGATGCCCGCCCCGCCGCCGTTACACAAGGCGGCTTTGCTCCACCGCGGCGGCGATGAAGGAAGCGAACAGCGGGTGCGGGTCGAAGGGGCGCGATTTCAGCTCCGGGTGGAACTGCACGCCGATGAACCACGGGTGATCTGGTATCTCGACGATCTCCGGCAGCAGGCCGTCGGGAGATGTGCCGGAGAATATCAGCCCGGCCTCCTCCAGCGCCTCGCGGTAGCGCATGTTGACCTCGTAGCGGTGACGGTGACGCTCGGAGATCTCGGTGGTTCCGTATATCCCGGCCACCCGCGAGCCGGGCTTGAGCAGCGCCTTGTAGGCCCCCAGACGCATGGTGCCGCCCAGATCACCGCTGGCCGAGCGCTTTTCCAGCTCGCCTTCCTTCATCCACTCGGTCATCAGCCCGACCACCGGCTCGTCGCAGGGGCCGAACTCGCTGGAGCAGGCATTCTTCAGCCCCGCCAGGTGGCGGGCCGCCTCGATGGTCGCCATCTGCATGCCGAAGCATATGCCGAACCACGGCACCTTGCGCTCGCGGGCGAACTTGACGGCCATTATCTTGCCTTCCGCGCCGCGCTCGCCGAAACCGCCGGGCACCAGTATGCCATGCACCCCCTCCAGGTAGGGAGCGGGATCTTCCCTCTCGAAGACCTCCGATTCTATCCACTTGATGTTGACCCGTACCTTGTTGGCTATGCCGCCGTGGGTGAGCGCCTCCATGAGCGACTTGTAGGCATCGAGCAGCCCCGTGTACTTGCCGACCACGGCGATGGTCACCTCGCCCTCGGGGTTGTGGATGGCCTCCGATATGGCCCGCCAGCGCGACAGGTCGAGAGCCGGCGCGCCCTCGATGCCGAAGGCGGCAAGCACCTCCTCGTCCAGCCCCTGCTGGTGATAGGCCTCCGGCACGTCGTATATGGAGGAAACGTCAAGCGCCTGTATGACGGCGGTGGGCCGCACGTTGCAGAACAGGGCGATCTTGCGGCGCTCGTTTTCCGGTATCTCGCGGTCGGCGCGGCACAGCAGGATGTCGGGCTGAATGCCGATGGAGCGCAGCTCCTTGACCGAGTGC
>CAZXTT010000103.1:0-6787 GCA_964643775.1 uncultured Rhizobiaceae bacterium
CATGTAGTCGAGGCGGGCATGCTTGAGCGGCGCGAAGATATAGTCGATATCCGGCGGCGGGGCCGGGTCGGCCAGCTTTTCAACACAGGTGAGGGCGCAATGCTTTTTTGCCGCCTGCGTGACCTCGCACAGCCATTCACCATCGCGGCCATTGAACAGGCGCGCCTCATCGCCCTCGCGCAGGCGCATGACGTTGAGCAGGTAATGGCACTGCTGCCTGCCGGGCGAAACCCCGGCCCCCTTGGCCAGCGGCGCGTCCATGTAAAGGCGTGGCGTGCTCATGCTTCATCACCCGGCGTCGATCCTGTTCGGGAATTTGAAATTCAGCAGCGCCCATTCTATTGAGCCCCCAGCGGGGAGGCAACGGCGATTGCGCGCCGGGGTGCTTTCGGGCTAATGATTCACCATGATGAACCAACAGGACGCACATCACGGAAGCGATCTGCCGCCGCCTGTCGCCGACGCGGTGAGCGGGCATTGGGCGGAGCGCCTGCTGCCTGCTTCCCTGCGCCCATACGCGCGGCTCATGCGGCTGGAGAGGCCGGTCGGCTGGTGGTTGCTGCTGCTGCCCGGTTGGTGGGCCATCGCGCTGGCCGCCGTGGCTTCCGGGACATGGCCGGACATCAGGCTGCTGGCGCTGTTTCTCTTGGGCTCCATCGTCATGCGCGGGGCCGGCTGCGTCTACAACGACATAGTCGATCGCGACATAGACGCCCGCGTGGAGCGCACCCGCAACCGCCCCCTGCCATCGGGGCAGGTCAGCCCGGCGCAGGCATGGGCCTTCCTCGCCGCCTTGCTGTTCACCGGCCTCATGGTGCTGTTGCAGCTCAACTGGGCGGCTATAGCCCTGGGCGCGGCCTCGCTGCTGCTGGTCATCATATACCCCCACATGAAGCGCTACACGTGGTGGCCGCAGTTCTTCCTCGGGCTGGCCTTTAACTGGGGGGCCATCCTCGGCTGGGCGGCCGCCCGCGGCAAGGTGGAATGGCCGGCCATCGCCCTCTACGCGGGCGGCATTTTCTGGACGCTGGCCTATGACACCATCTATGCCCATCAGGACAGGGCCGACGACATGATAGCCGGGGTCAAGTCAACCGCCCTGCGGCTGGGCGAGGCCACGCCGCGCTGGCTGAAGATTTTCTTCTCGCTGGCGCTGGCCTTGATCGCCCTTGGCGGCTGGCTGGCCGGGGCGGGGCCCGTGTTCTTCATCGCCGTGGCGGTGGCGGGCGTCCATGCCGGGTGGCAGATAACGCGCCTCGACATAGACGACTCCGGCACATGCCTGCGGCTGTTTCGCGCCAATCGTGATTTCGGGCTGATAATCTTCACAGGCGCCGTGATTGATGCGCTGCCGGGGATTTGACGCTCCGCTGAAAAAAGGAAACGCTGCATGACCTCCACGGACAAGACACTGGCGCAATTGCAGGAGATGGCGGCGCGCGCCATGAAGGCGGCGCAGCGCGCCGGGGCGGACGCCGCGGATGTGCTGGTGGCCGGAGGCGAATCACTGGAGGTGGAAGTGCGCGAGGGCGCGCTGGAACACCTGGAGCGCTCCGACGGGGCGAGCCTTGGCCTGCGGGTGCTGGTGGGCAGGCGCCAGGCGGTGGTGTCGCTGGGCGATCCGGCGCGCGCCGATCTCGACGAGGCGGCCGGCCGCGCTGTCGGAATGGCGAAAGCGGCCCCGGAAGATCCATATGCCGGGCTGGCCGAGCCGGATGAACTGGCCCGCGACTGGCCCGACCTCGACCTCATGGACGATTTCTCCATCAGCGAAAGGCAGCTCGAGGAAATGGCGCTGGCCTGCGAGGCGGCGGCGCTTTCCGTCGAGGGGGTCAGCAAGCCCGCGGGCAGCGGCGCATCGGCCTCGCGCAGCTTCATATGGCTGTCCACCAGCAGCGGCTTTTGCGGCGGCTATGGGCGCACCTCCTATGGCGTATCGACATCGGTGATAGCCGGAGAAGGCCCCGGCATGCAGCGCGATTACGAATATGACAGCAAGCCGCACCTGGCCGATTTGCGCGATCCGGCGGAGGTTGGCCGCGAGGCCGGGGAGCGCACCGTGGCCCGCCTCAACCCGCGCAAGCCCCACTCCATGAGCGATGCGCCGGTGATCTTCGAGCAGCGGCTGGCCGGTTCCATCGCCGGGCACCTGGCGGCGGCCATTACCGGCCAGGCGGTGGCGCGCGGCGAGAGCTTCCTCAAGGACAAGATGGGCTCTTCCATCCTGCCGGCCAGTGTCAGCGTATTCGACGATCCGCGCATGCCGCGCGGCCACGCCAGCAAGCCCTTCGACGGCGAGGGGCTGGCGGCGGAGGCCATGACGGTGGTGGAAGACGGGGTGCTGCAAAGCTGGCTGCTCGATCTCGCCTCGGCGCGGCAACTGGGACTGAAGAGCAATGGCCGCGCCGCGCGTTCCATAAGCGCCCCGCCGTCGGCCTCCTCGACCAATTTTCACATAGCCGCCGGTGACAAGACCCCCTCGGAGCTCATTTCCTCCATCGGGGAAGGGCTGCTGGTCACCGAGCTTATCGGTTTCGGCGTCAATGCCGTCACCGGCGATTATTCACGCGGCGCATCGGGCTTCTGGATCGAAAACGGCGAGCTTGCCTACCCGGTGTCGGAGGTCACCATAGCGGGCAACCTGCTCGACATGTTCGCCCGCCTCACCCCGGCCAACGACCTGATCATGCGCGGCGCCACCAATGCGCCCACCCTGCTCATCGAGGGCATGACCATTGCCGGACGTTGAGGAAGACCTGTCGCTGGCCCGAAAGGCGGCCCTCGAGGCCGGGCGCATCGCGCTGAGATTCTTCCGCCATGATCCGCGATGGGAGAACAAGCCCGACCATACGCCGGTTTCCGAGGCCGACATGGCGGTGGATGAGGCGCTGAAGGAAATGCTGCTGGCGGCGCGGCCCGGTTATGGCTGGCTGTCGGAGGAGACGGCGGACGATCTCTCGCGGCTCGGCAAGCGCCGGGTGTGGGTGCTCGATCCGCTGGACGGCACGCGCGGCTTCCTCGCCGGCGATCCCAACTGGTGCGTGTCGCTGGCGCTGGTCGAGGACGGGGCGGCCAAGCTGGGCGTCATCCACGCCCCGGCGCTGGGCAAGACGTGGGCCGCGCGCGCCGGTGGCGGGGCGTTCCTCGACGGCAGACCGATAACCACATCAAGGCGCGAAAAGCTGGAAGGGGCGCATGTCATAGGCCCGCGCTCCATCCACGATCCCCGCCACTGGGACAAGCCGTGGCCGCGTGTCGAAGTGAGCAAGCTGCCGTCGCTGGCCCTGCGGCTGGCGCAGGTGGCCTGCGCGGCGGCCGACGCCATGGTCGCTCCCGGCTTCAAGAGCGACTGGGACCTGGCCGCCGGCGACGTGATAATCCGCGAGGCCGGAGGCGTCATCACCGATGGCCGGGGCCGGCCCCTGGCCTACAACCGCCGCGACATCCGCCCGTGGGGAGTGGTGGCCGCCCCGCCCGCCTTGCATGGGCAGGTCATGGAACATATGAAGGGCTACAGGTGCCGCGGAAAGGGAAAGGGAGCGCCAAAGTGACAGACCATGTATATGAATCGAAACAATACCTGCACCTTGTCTTCGGCGGGCGGCTGAAGGACGTGCAGGGGGTCGAATTCGCCAACCCGGAAGAGCTGGACATCGTCGGCATCTACCCCAATTACGCCGAGGCCCACAAGGCATGGGAGGAAAAGGCCCGCGCCACCATCGACGACGCCGAGATGCGCTATTTCATAGTCCACATCCACCGCCTCATGGAGCCGGAGGACTGACGCCCGGCAAACCTCCTACCTCTCCTCGGTGAGCAGGGCCATGTTCCCCCCGTCATCCCCGTCATCCAGGTAATAGACATCGACATCGTCGCACAAGGCGGCGTAAGCCTGCCGCCAGATGGCGGCCGTCGTCTCATCGCCGCCCAGCACGAGGAAGGCGACATCGGGAGCGCATTTCTCCAGAAGCCACAGGCGGCCGCAGATCATCTCCAGGCGCGCCGGAGGCGGCGTGCCCCCGGCCGATGGCGGAAAATACAGCACGTCGCCGGTGAAACCGCCATCGGCGGAGACCAGCGCGAATGAATGCTGGCCGCCGCCGGGGGCGCGCTCTTCCAGCGGCTCGTCGAACAGTTGCGAGAAAATGTCCCTGGCCCGGGCAGCGAAATCAGCCGCCTTGCCAGCCATCGGCCGGGGCATGGCGTGCGTGCGCGCATTGCCATCAATGTTCCACGTGTAGCGCCAGCTGCGCCCGTCGCGGGCGGCGCGGATGAGGCCGCTTTCCAGAAGTCCGCGGGCGATCTGGTATACCTGCGCCTGGGAAACGCCGGTGCGGTTGCTTATGTCGGCCGAGGTCACGGCGCGCGGATGGCTGGCCTTTATGAATTCGATTACCTTCTTCCTGTTCTCTCCCCGCATGACAGCCCCCTTTCAAGCAATCCCCGCCACTGCTGGCGGCCATGACCTGTTGGTATTACCCCGCGCAATGTCAACAAACAAGCGCCCCGGTGCTTGCCCTGCGGGGACATATGTCATAACAGGGAGGGCGAATCCTTGTCTTTCGGAGTCCGCATGGCCGAGCGCGTCTTCATACTCAACGGGCCGAACCTGAACCTGCTGGGACAGCGGGAGCCCGAAGTCTATGGCAGCCAGAGCCTCGATGACATAGCCACCGCCTGCCACGACAGGGGGCGTGAGCTGGGGCTGGAGGTGGATTTCCGCCAGAGCAACGCGGAAACGGCGCTGGTGGAATTCATCCACCAGGCGATAGCCGAAAAGGCCCGCGCCATAATCATCAATGCCGCGGCCCTGACCCATACCTCGGTGGCCATTCACGACGCCCTGCGGGCTTTCGACGGCATCATAATCGAGGTGCACCTGTCCAATACCCACCGGCGGGAGAAATTTCGCCATCATTCTTTCATATCCCCGGTGGCCGACGGAATAATCATGGGGCTGGGCGCGCATGGATACGAGCTGGCGCTCGAGGCGGTGAGCCGCATGCTCGCGGCGGCGGGCTGACACAATCGACAATCATTGTTTGAACGGACAATAAAAACCGGCGGGAATGGCAATGGCCAAGGACAAGAAAGATTTTGACAGGGAAATGATCCGCGAGCTGGCGGAGCTGCTGCATGAAACCGACCTCAGCGAGATAGAGCTGGAGCGCGAGGGTTTCCGGGTGCGCGTATCGAGGGGGACGGCGGTGGCGGCCGTCGCGCCCGCCATGGCGGCGGCTCCTGCTTCCGCGTCCCCGGCCGCCGCCCCGGAACAGGAGCAGGCGGCGGATGACCATGCAAGCCATCCGGGGGTGGTCAAGTCTCCCATGGTGGGCACCGCCTACCGCGCCCCCGCCCCCGGCGCGCCGCCCTTCGTGGAGGTGGGCAGCACCGTCAAGGAGGGCCAGACGCTGCTCATCGTCGAGGCCATGAAGACCATGAACCAGATCCCCTCCCCGCGCAGCGGGGTGGTCAAGGCCATTCTGGTGGAGGACGGCCAGCCGGTGGAGTTCGACGAGCCGCTGATGGTCATCGAATAAGGGGAGCCTTCCGCCATGATCGAGAAGGTTCTCATCGCCAACCGGGGGGAGATCGCCCTGCGCGTGCTGCGCGCCTGCCGCGAGCTGGGGATAGCCACCGTGGCGGTGCATTCAACCGCCGACGAGACGGCCATGCACGTGCGGCTGGCCGACGAATCGGTGTGCATCGGCCCGCCGCCGGCGAACGAAAGCTACCTCAACATCCCGGCCATACTGGCCGCCTGCGAGATAACCGGCGCCGACGCCGTGCATCCGGGATACGGCTTCCTGTCGGAAAACGCCCGCTTCGCCGAGATACTGGAAGAACACAAGATCACCTTCATCGGCCCCACCGCCGAGCATATCCGCATGATGGGCGACAAGATCGTCGCCAAGCAGACGGCGGAAGAGCTGGGCATTCCGGTGGTGCCCGGCTCCGACGGGGCGGTGGAGACGCTGGAAGAGGCGCGGCGCATAGCCGCCGACATGGGCTACCCGGTGCTGATAAAGGCTTCCGCCGGCGGCGGCGGGCGCGGCATGAAGGTGGCCATGTCGGCGCAAGAGCTGGACAACGCCTACCTCACGGCGCGCTCGGAATCGGCCGCCGCCTTCGGCAACGACGAGGTATATATCGAGAAATACCTTGGCCGCCCGCGCCACATAGAGGTGCAGGTGCTGGCCGACGGGCAGGGTAACGCCGTGCACCTGGGCGAGCGCGACTGCTCATTGCAGCGCCGCCACCAGAAGGTGTGGGAAGAGGCCCCCTCGCCGGCGCTCAACGCCTCGCAGCGGGCCGAGATAGGCGACATAGTGGCGCGCGCCGTGGCGCGGCTGGGCTATCGCGGCGTCGGCACGGTGGAGTTCCTCTACGAGGACGGCAGGTTCTATTTCATCGAGATGAACACCCGCCTGCAGGTGGAGCACCCGGTCACCGAGCAGGTAACCGGCCTCGACCTGGTGCAGGAGCAGATACGCATAGCCGGCGGCGCGCCGCTGGGCTTCGGGCAGGAAGACATCAGGTTCGCCGGCCACGCCATAGAGGTGCGCATAAACGCCGAGGACCCGCAGACCTTCGCCCCCTCGCCGGGCAAGGTGGATACGGTGCACGTGCCCGGCGGGCTGGGAGTGCGGGTGGATTCGGCCATCTACGGCGGCTACGTGATCCCGCCATATTACGACTCCCTGATCGGCAAGCTCATAGTCTATGGCAAGAACCGCACCGAATGCCTGATGCGGCTGCGCCGGGCGCTGGGCGAATACGTCATATC
>CAZXTT010000104.1:0-5299 GCA_964643775.1 uncultured Rhizobiaceae bacterium
ATAGGCGGCGGGAGAACCGGCATCGGCGCCTATGGCCGAGACATGGACGAAGGTTTCCGCCCCCGCGTCACGGGCGGCGCGGGCGGCCGCCTCGGCCCCGCGCACGTGAACCGCCTCGAAGGTGTTCTTGCCGCGCTCGTAAAGAATCCCGGCAAGGTTGACCACCGCGTCGGAGCCTTTTACCGCCTCCTTCAGTGATTTCGCGTTGCGCACGTTGGCCTGGACGAAGGCGATTTGCCCGGCCCCGCCCAGTGGCTGGAGAAAGTAGGCAAGGTCAGGGCGGCGGCAGATTATGCGGATGCGCCAGCCTCGGCGGGCCAGCGCCGCCACCGCGTGACGGCCGATGAAGCCCGATCCCCCGATGACGCTGACCATCTTGCCGTTGGCACCCGCGGCGGGTTTGGCTGTCTGTGCGTGCATGGCTTTCAGGCTCCCCTGGAATATCGAAGCAGGCTGGCCGCCCGCCCATATTTCATTGCGCCTGAAAGATTAGCCGCGGCGGCGAAAAATGGCCAGCCGGAAAATGAGGCGCGGAAGGCGGCAAAACGCATTGACAAAATCCAGCGGCGGAGTATAACACGCCTCGCAAGTGCCCAGGTGGCGGAATTGGTAGACGCGCTGGCTTCAGGTGCCAGTGGCCATTAGGCCGTGGAAGTTCGAGTCTTCTCCTGGGCACCATTTTATTTCGCTCACGCTAACGGCCCTTCGGGCCGAACGCTCCGCGGGGGCGGCGCATAAGCGCCGGCGCGCAATTCGCGCGCTTACGCCGCGCCAAGGGGGCGCGGCTTGGAACGAGACTCTTTTTTATACTCCGAGGATTGCCAACGGCGGTTCGCTCGCGCTCACGCCGGGGGTTGTTTTTGCTTGTCACCTCAGGTTGTTTTGGCCAGATTATGTGGAGGGTCATTTGTGAGGGGTCATGGGCAGAGCAACGGCCAGCCGGTTTTCACTTTTGCGCACGCGGCGCTTTTTGCCCCTGTTCATTTCGCAGGCGCTGGGGGCGTTCAATGACAATGTCTTCCGCAATGCGCTGGTCATGCTGGTTACCTACCGGCTGGCGGCGCGGGCGGGGGTGGACGCGGCATCCCTGATCGCCATTGCCGGGGCGCTGTTCATCGCGCCCTTTTTTCTTTTCTCCGGGCTGGCCGGGGAGCTGGCCGACAAGCTGGACAAGGCGCGGCTGGCGCGCATCATCAAGCTGGCCGAGATAGGCATCGCCCTGCTGGCCATCATTGCTTTGTGGACCGAATCGATCCCGCTGATGCTTGCGGTGCTGTTCCTCGCCGGCACGCAATCGACCTTCTTCGGCCCCATCAAGTATTCCATCCTGCCGCAGCACCTGGCCGGGCGCGAGCTGGTGGACGCCAATGCCTTCATCGAAACCAGCACCTTCGCCGCCATCCTGCTCGGCGCGCTCACCGGCGGCATGCTCATCCTCGCCGGCAATGGAGTGCTGACCGTCGGGCTGGTGATGATCGCCGTCTCATTCGGCGGCTGGCTGGCGGCACTGCGCATTCCGGCGGCCCCGCCTGCCCGTCCCGGTCTGCCGGTCAGCGGCAACATTTTCGCCTCCACCATCCGCATAGTCAGGGACGTGGCGGCCGACCGGCGGCTGCTCGGCGCGGTGCTGGCCATCTCGTGGTTCTGGACGCTGGGGGCCGCCCTGCTGGCGGTGCTGCCCAAGTTCGTCAAGGTTTACCTGGGCGGCGACGAGACGGTGGCCAATTTCTTCGTCGCCCTGTTCACCATCGGCATAGCGGCGGGCTCCATCGCGGCCTCGCGCCTGCTCAAGGGGGAGATTTCGCTGAAATTCGCCCCCATGGCCGCCTTCCTGATGACCCTGGCGCTGTTCGACCTGTGGCACGCCTCGCGCGGCCTCGCGCCGCTTGCCGATGGCTCATCGTTGCGTTCACTGGGGGCCTTCCTCGGCACCTGGCAGGGCCTGCGCATCTCACTGCATTTCGTGCTGACGGCGGCCTTCGGGGGGCTGTTCGTGGTGCCCTTCTATGCCTGGCTGCAGCACCACGCGCCGGAAGAGAGCCGCTCGCGCGTGATCGCCGCCAACAACGTCGTCAACGCCCTGATGATGGCCGTTGGACAGGTAATGCTGGCCGTGGTGCTTTCCGGCGGGGTGAGCATAACCGGCGTGTTCCTGCTGCTGGCGGCGCTCAACGGCGTGGTGGCGCTATACGTCCTGTGGCGCATGCCGCGCCATTTCCTGCGCGCCCTGGGGAGGATGCTGTTTCGCCTCTTCTACCGGGTGGAGATACGCGGCTTGGACAAGTTCCGGCAGGCCGGGCCGCGGGTGGTCATCGTGCCCAACCACATGTCATTGCTCGACGGGCCGCTGCTCGCCTCCTACCTGCCGGAGGACAGCAATTTCGCCATAAACAGCATAACGGCGCGCGGGCTGTTGCCGAGGCTGGCGGCGCGGGTGTTCGAGATCCTGCCCATCGACCCCACCAACCCCATGGCCACCCGCACCCTGATAAAGGCGGTGCGCGAGGACAAGCGCGTGGTCATCTTCCCGGAGGGGCGCATCTCCACCACCGGCGGGTTGATGAAGATCTATGAAGGCCCCGGCGTGATCGCCCACAAGGCGCAAGCGCCCATCGTGCCGGTGCGCATCGAGGGGGCGCAGCGGGCGCGCTTCTTCTCGCGCCAGCCGGACAAGCAGAAGCTGAGGCTGTTTCCGAAAATCACCATCACCGTCTTCGACCCCATATCCATGGAGCCGCCGGAAGGCCTCTCCGGGGCCGCCCAGCGCAGGTACCTGGCCAACCGCCTCTATGACGTCATGACCGAGGCCGCCTTCCGCGCCTCGCCGTGGCGGCGGCACCTGCTGGAGGCGGTGCTGGATGCGCGCGCCGCGCAGGGCGGTGGCCGCAAGGTGGTGGAGGACATGATGCGCAATCCGCTGTCCTTCAACCGCCTGCTGGCGGGTTGTCACGTGCTCGGCCACCGGCTGGCGGGCATGACGGAGGGGGAGGAGAACGTCGGCGTGCTGCTGCCCACCTCGGCCGGTTGCCTGGTGACGCTGCTGGGGCTCCTGGCCAACGGGCGCACCCCGGCGATGCTGAATTTCTCCACCGGCGCGGTGAACATGGCCGCCGGGTGCAAGGCGGCGCGGGTGAAGACCATCGTCACCTCGCGGCGCTTCGTCGAGCAGGGCAACCTGGAAGAAACGATAGCCGTGCTGGAGGAGCAGGCGCGCATCATCTGGCTGGAGGATGTGCGCGAGGAGCTGGGCCTGGGCGACAAGCTGCGCGGGCTGCTGATGAGCAAGCTGGGGCGCGCCGGCCTGCGCATGGCGGGGGCCAATCTCGACCCGCGGTCGGCGGCGGTCATCCTCTTCACTTCCGGCTCCGAGGGGGTGCCCAAGGGGGTGGTGCTAAGCCACGCCAACGTGCTGGCCAACGCCAACCAGGTGCTGGCGCGCATCGACCTCAACGCCGCCGACGTGGTGTTCAACGCCCTGCCCATGTTCCATGCCCTGGGGCTGTCGGCGGGGGTGTTCCTGCCGCTGGTGGCCGGTTCGCGGCTGTTCCTCTATCCCTCGCCGCTGCATTACAAGATCATACCGGAGCTGGTCTACGACACCGACGCCACGGTGTTCTTCGCCACCGACACCTTCCTCACTGGCTATGCGCGCAATGCCCATCCTTATGACTTCTACAAGGTGCGCTACGTGGTGGCCGGGGCCGAGCGGGTGAAGAAGAAGACCCGCGAGGTGTGGATGGAGAAATTCGGCCTGCGCATATTCGAGGGCTACGGGGCCACCGAGACTTCGCCGGTGTTGTCCGTGAACACGCCCATGCACTTCCGCTCCGGCACCGTGGGGCGGCTGTTGCCCGCCATAGAGCACCGTATCGACCCGGTGGAGGGCATAGACGAGGGCGGCAGGCTGGTGGTCAGGGGGCCAAATGTCATGAAGGGCTACCTGCGCGCCGACACCCCCGGCGTGATCGAGCCGCCGCAAGACGGCTGGTATGACACCGGCGACATAGTGGATATAGACGAGGATGGATTCGTTACCATCCTTGGCCGCGCCAAGCGCTTCGCCAAGGTGGCCGGCGAGATGGTGCCGCTGACGGCGGTTGAGAACATCATCAATTCCGCCTTCCCGGAGGATGCGCATGCGGTGGTCAATGTCCCCGACGCGAAAAAGGGCGAGAAGCTGGTGCTGATTACCACCCGCGAGGGCATGACCCGCAAGGAACTGGCCAGGGCGATGAAGGAAGCAGGCAGCCCGGAGCTCTCCATCCCGCGAGATATCACCGTGACGGAGGAAAGCCCGGTGATCGGCTCGGGCAAGACCGATTACGTGACGCTCGCCGAAATGGCCCGCGAGCAGACATGACGAAGCCAGGAAAAAACCCCGCCTCGGGGCGGGGTTTTCGTTCATGTCCGGCTGGCCGGGAGGGCTCAGAATTCTTCCCTCGGCTCCAGTATCTGCTTGCCGCGATACGTGCCCGTCTTGAGGTCGATGTGATGGGGGCGGCGCAGCTCGCCGGTTTTCTTGTCTTCAACGTAGGTCACGGTCTCCTTGGCGTGTCCGCCGCGGCGCTTGCCGATCTTGGAGCGGGTGACCTTTTTCTTCGGAACCGCCATTGCTCTTCTCCTGAACTGTTCGTTCGCCGCGCCGTGGGTGATGGTGGGCCGGGCAGAGGCGAAATGAAACCCGCCGCCCGCGCCGCAAGAAGCGCGTTCGCTGGCGCGCCTTATATAATATGCCACCTGCCATTGCCAGAGAAAAATGCGCCGCGCGGCGCGCGGTGGCCGGTTTTGAAATACGAAAACGTCACTACTTGCGCCGCGTGCGCCGCCGCGCTAGCCTTGCGCCTGCTCTCCGGGGTGCCGGGGTGGTGCGGACTTTTGCAAATTCACATGCCCGTTTCCGCCCGGCTGAGAGGCCATGCGCCAACCCGCAGAACCTGAACCGGATAATACCGGCGGAGGGAGCAAGGGCAGATGCGCCTAGGCGGTCGTGAGCGATCTCGTGGCGCTGTTATCCCCCAACCCTCCACCTCATTTTCGTGACCATGACCCTGAGACGAGGTGGACAGACATGAAGATTGCAAGAACACTCATGGCGGCGGCCCTTGCGCTGGCCGCCCTGGGCCCCGCGCGGGCGGCGGAAAAGCAGACCCTCACCATCTACACCTATGACAGCTTCACCGCCGAATGGGGCCCCGGCCCGGCGGTGGAGAAGGCCTTCGAGGAGGTCTGCGGCTGTGACGTGAAGATGGTCGGGCTGGCCGATGGCGTGAGCATTCTCAACCGCCTGAAGCTGGAAGGC
>CAZXTT010000105.1:0-6482 GCA_964643775.1 uncultured Rhizobiaceae bacterium
CGCCTTCTGCTTCTACTACCCGGACGACCTCGAGGCCTTCGCCCGCGCCGGGGCGCGCCTCGTCCCCTTCTCGCCCATTTCCGACGAGGCCCTGCCGGAGAACATCGACGGCCTGTTCCTCGGCGGCGGCTTCCCCGAAACCCACATGGCGGCGCTGGAGGCCAACTCCTCCATGCGCACAGCCATCCGCGGCGCAATAGAGGCGGGCCTGCCGGCCTATGCCGAATGCGGCGGCCTCATGTATCTGTCCCGGTTCATCTCCTGGCGCGGCGAAAAGGCCGCCATGTGCGGCGTGTTGCCCACCCGCGCGGTGATGAACACCCGCCCCCAGGGGCGCGGCATAATCCACCTCGCCCCCACCGGCGAGGCCCCGTGGAGCCCCACCCCCCATGGCGGGACGGTATCGGCCCATGAATTCCACCACGCCTCCCTGCACGGCCTGGAGAACGGCCGCTTCGCATGGCATGTCAGGCGCGGCCACGGCATCGACGGCCGCTTTGACGGCATGGTGCAAGGCAACCTCATCGCCGGTTTCGCCCACCTGCGCCACACCGCCCAATGCCCGTGGGTCGATGCCTTCGTCGATTTCGTCCGCCGGACGAGGCAAAAGCCCGCCGACGGCACTGCCCAACCAGCATGACCCGCCTCAGCCCGCCGACGGCATTGCCTAACCAGCATGACCCGCCTCCCGTCACGCCCATGGTGGCAAACGCAATTGACAAACCCGCGGCCAAGGTCATAGTTAGCAATTCATAACTTCAAGCTTGCCATGGTGAGTATCGCTTGCTAATGAACCATCTCCCTTGGACATTGAGCGCCGGGCGGGATGCACGGCCTTCCGAAGGACGCCCGGGAGGCGTCCGTGGCCCCGAAGCGCCTGGGAAGGCCCATGCTCAATGGCTCGTCATGCCATGCCGGGCACAAGTCGCATGTTGAAAACGGGGGGCAATGAAAAAAGATGAAACGCCGCGTCCGCAAGAGCGCCGAGGTGCGCCGCCAGGAGATAATAGAAACGACCCTCATGCTGGCCGACAAGGTCGGCCCCGACCGCCTGACCACCGAGATGATAGCCAGTGAGGTCGGTCTTTCCCAGCCCGGCATCTTCCGCCATTTCCCCAAGAAGGAAAACATCTGGGAAGCCGTCGCCATGGAGCTGTCCCGGCGCATGAGGGAAACCTGGGAAAATCAGGAAAGTGAAACCGGCAAGCCGCCGCTGGAGCGCCTGCGCGCGCTCGTCATGCGCCACCTGGCAATGATCGAGAACACCCCGGCCCTGCCCGCCATACTGTTCTCGCGCGAAATGCACATAGAGAACGAACCCCTGCGCAAGTGCTTCTTCTCCACCATGGGCAAGTTCCATGGCCACCTGAAAGACCTGCTGGAAGAGGCCCAGGAAAACGGTGATCTGGCCGCCGGCCTGCCCCTTGATGATGCCGCGTGGATGATAATAGCCATCATCCAGTCGCTGGGCCTGCGCTGGAGCCTGTCGGGACACGCCATCGACCTGCAAGGAGAAGCAGGCCGCCTCATCGACCTGCAACTGCAGGGCTTCGCCGGACGCTGACGGGGACACATGCCGCCGCCTGCCCGCCTTCAATCGAGCAATTGCAATTCCGCGGCCTGCTGGCCGCGCCCGTCGCGGGCCGGCTCCAGCACGTAGCTTATGCGCATGCCGGGGTCGAGGCTGACAATCCCCGCCCGGTTGACCGCCGTGACATGCACGAAAACATCGCGGCCGCCATCGGCGGGGGTGATGAACCCATAGCCCCTCGTCAGGCTGAAGAACTTCACCACCCCCGTGTAACGCCTGCCCTCGCTCATGCCTCTTCCCTCTTCCCCGCGGCCCGCTCCTCACTTGCGACGCCGGCCAAAATCATGCACAAGATCGCACGATCCGGCCCGTGCCGCATCCATAGCGCAACCACCGAACATGTGAAACCCGCCCGCCGATGACAGTCCGCCCGACACTCCTCATCGCCGCCGTCATGGCCGGGATCCTGCTGCCGCTGGCCGCCCCCGCCACAACCTTCGCCGCCACCTTCCATGTCAGGCGCGTCACCTTTCCGCTCGTCGCCAGCAGCGAAAGGGGGCTCCTGGCCGAACTGCGCCGCAAGGGGCCACTGGTGAATGGCCGCCATGCCTTCGCCCGCACCCGCATGAAAAGCTCGGTGCGCACCCGCTTCGCGCCGCGCGGCGGCAAGTGCGTGGTCACCGGCGTCGACATAAAGGTGAGCTTCACCATGCTCACCCCAAGGGCGCTCAATGCCAAGCGCCTGCCCAGGGCCGCCCAGCGGCGCTGGCGCTCCTTCGCCCGCCGCCTGCTGCGCCATGAGCAGCGCCACGTGGCCATCTGGAAAAACTGCGCCCGCAAGGCGCAGGAAAGGCTGCGCCGCCTCTCGACCCGCTCCTGTTCGTCCATGGCCGCCGCCGCCCGCCGCACATGGCGCGCCGTCATTAACGAATGCAACCGCATTCATGATGCCTTCGACCGGAAGGAAAGCCACGCCGCCACCGGCCTGCCCTTCGTGCGCGCCGCCCTTGGCCTGAACAGAAGAGGGACGAAAAAGACACGCCGCTCCGGAAGAAACAAAACACGCCGTAACCGCAGTCACTGAACTGAAAATCTGTTGATTTATATCAAACTGCGACACTTCAAGGCTGGACAACAAAACATCACGGTGCCAAAACACCCCTGACCATGCCGGCCGTCCGGCTTGCGCTCCGCTTCAGGAGCCGGTCCTGGGGAAATCCCGGCATCGTGGAGGTTTTGTTGGTGGGACACATCCACCATCGGTAAAATCCGCGCTTACGGGAACATCGTGACTGTAAAGGACGGTCCCGGCGGGGAAAAGCAAGGGAATTGGAACCATGACCACCACAACCGAAAAAGACGTCTCCCGGCGTGATTTTCTCTATATTACCACTGGCGTCGTCGGAGCCACGGGGACGGCGCTCGCCTTGTGGCCGTTCATCGACCAGATGAACCCCGATGCCTCCGTTCTGGCGCTCGCCTCCACCGAGTTCGACCTCGCGCCCCTGGAAGAGGGGCAGGGCGTCACCATCAAGTGGCGCGGCAAGCCGGTGTTCATCCGTCACCGCACGCCCAAGGAGATCGAGGAAGCAAAGAAGACCCCGCTGGCCGAGCTCAAGGATCCCATCGCCCGCAACGCCAACCTGCCGGCGGACGCCGAGGCCACCGACGAAAACCGCGTCAAGGACGCCGAGGGCAAGGTCAACGAGAAATACCTCGTGCAGATCGGCATCTGCACCCACCTGGGCTGCGTGCCGCTGGGCCAGCAGGGCGATTACGACGGCTGGTTCTGCCCCTGCCACGGCTCGCATTACGATTCCGCCGGGCGCATCCGCAAGGGCCCCGCGCCGCGCAATCTCGACATTCCGCCCTACAAGTACATTTCCGACACCAAGATAGTGATCGGTTGAGGGGAGCTACAATCCAATGAGCGGTCATTCGACATACGAATTCAAGAATCCCATCGCCCGCTGGGTGGATGAGCGGCTGCCGATCCTGAGCATGGTGCGCGGTCAGCTCGTCGATTTCCCCACCCCGCGCAACCTCAATTACTGGTGGACCTTCGGCGGCATCCTGGCCACCATGCTGGTCATCCAGTTGCTCACCGGCATCGTGCTGGTCATGCACTACACGCCGCACACCTCCATGGCCTTCGACTCCGTCGAGCACATCATGCGCGACGTCAACTGGGGCTGGCTGCTGCGCTGGATGCACGCCAACGGGGCGGCGTTCTTCTTCATCGCCGTCTACATCCACATGTTCCGCGGCCTCTACTACGGCTCCTACAAGAGCCCGCGCGAGATCCTGTGGATGATCGGCGTCATCATTTTCATCGCCATGATGGCCACCGCCTTCATGGGTTACGTGCTGCCCTGGGGCCAGATGAGCTACTGGGGCGCGGTGGTGATCACCAACCTGTTCTCGGCGGTTCCGGTGGTCGGCGAAACCATCGTGCAGTGGCTGTGGGGCGGCTTCTCGGTGGACAACCCCACCCTGCAGCGCTTCTTCTCGCTGCATTACCTGCTGCCCTTCGTGCTCGCCGCGCTGGTGTTCTTGCACGTCTGGGCCCTGCACGTGACCGGCAACAACAACCCCGACGGCATCGAGGTGCAGAGCAGCTCCGACACGCTGCCCTTCCACCCCTACTACACGATGAAGGATCTCTTCGCCATCGTCGTCTTCCTGATGTTCTATGCCGCCTTCGTCTTCTATTCGCCGTGGTACATGGGCCACTCCATCAACTTCGCCCCGGCCAACCCCATGGTGACGCCCGAGCACATCGTGCCTGAATGGTATTTCCTGCCCTTCTACGCCATGCTGCGCGCCGTGCCGGACAAGCTCGGCGGCGTGGTGGTGATGTTCGGCTCGCTGATCATCCTGTTCTTCCTGCCGTGGCTGGACACCTCCAAGGTCAAGTCACTGAAATACCGCCCGCTGGCCCGCCAGTTCTTCTGGCTGCTGGTCATCGTCTGCATCACCCTGGGCATCGCCGGCGCGCAGCCGGCCGAGGGCGCCTGGCTGCTGGTGGCGCGGCTGGCCACCGCCTGGTATTTCATCCACTTCCTGGTCATCCTGCCGGTGCTCGGCTTCATCGAGCGGCCAAAACCAATGCCGTCATCGATCTCCGAGGCGGTGCTCGGCGACAACCACTAACCGGCCCTGACACAGGCAGAAGTGAATAAAGGAATTCAGGATCATGAAAACGATCACCAAGATGTTCACCGCCGCGGGGCTGGCCATGGCGCTGCTCGCCGCTCCGGCCTTCGCCAGCGGCTCCTCGCAGCACAACGCCGAGGATCACGCCTTCAGCTTCGAGGGCCCCTTCGGCAAGTATGACCGCGCCCAGTTGCGCCGCGGCTGGCAGGTATTCAAGGAAGTTTGCCATTCCTGCCACTCGCTGAAATACATCCGCTTCCGCAATCTCTCCGAGCCGGGCGGCCCGGAGCTGCCGGTGGATGAGGTCAAGAAGATCGCCGCCGAGTATGAAATCTCCGGCGAGGTCAACGACGAGGGCGAACCCATCACCCGCCCGGGAAGGCTCTCCGACGCCATCCCCGACCCCTATCCCAACGAGCAGGCGGCCAAGGCGGCCAACAACAACGCCCTGCCGCCCGACCTTTCGCTCATCGTCAAGGCGCGCGAGGGCTGGTATTACCCGTGGTACATCTCGCCCATCATCAAGCTGTTCAAGGGCAACGGCGGCGCTGAATACGTGCGCTCGCTCCTCGCTGGCTACGAGGAAGCCCCGCACGGCGAGGAAAAGGAAGGCCTCAACTACAACCCCTACTTCAACGGCCACTGGATAGGCATGCCGCCGCCGCTGGCCGGCGAGGACGTGGAATACTCCGACGGCACCAAGCCGACCCTCATCCAGGAGTCCACCGACGTCGCCGCCTTCCTCACCTGGGCCTCGCAGCCCAAGCTGGAGCAGCGCAAGCGCGTCGGCCTGATGGCCATGCTCTACCTGGCCGTATTCGCCCTGCTCATGCTGGCCGTCAAGAAGGCCCTGTGGAGCCGCGTCCACTGACCAGAACGGCATGACTGCTCAAGACGACAACACGGCCCGGAAGACGCAAGGCGCGTTTTCCGGGCTTTTTTTCACCAGCAAGTGACGGGAAGGGAACGACCATGAGCGAGCGCAAGAGCGTCCTTGGCGTCATAGGCGGCTCCGGCCTCTACGATCTGCCGCTGGAGAACGCCCGCTGGCAAAGGGTGGAAAGCCCCTGGGGCGAGCCCTCGGACGAAATCCTCACGGGCACCCATGACGGACTCGAGGTCGCCTTCCTGCCGCGCCACGGACGCGGCCACGGGCTTTCGCCGGGCGACATAGACTACCGCGCCAACATCGACGCCATGAAGCGCCTCGGCGTCACCGACCTGGTGTCCATCTCCGCCTGCGGCTCTTTCCGCGAGGAGCTCTCGCCCGGCACATTCGTGCTGGTGGACCAGTTCATCGACCGCACCCGCAACCGCCCCTCCAGCTTCTTTGGCGCCGGCTGCGTGGCGCATGTGAGCATGGCGCACCCGGTATCCACCGCCCTGGCCGATCGCATCGAGGCCGCCTGCCGCGCCGAAAACCTGAAATACCGCCGCGGCGGCACCTACCTGGTCATGGAAGGCCCGCAGTTCTCCACCCTGGCCGAATCCCACCTCTACCGTTCATGGGGCTGCGACGTCATCGGCATGACCAACATGCCCGAGGCCAAGCTGGCCCGCGAGGCCGAGATCAAGTATGCCACCGTCGCCATGGTCACCGATTACGACAGTTGGCACGAGGAACACGGCGAGGTGGACATAACCTCCATCATCGAGGTGATGAAGGCCAACAGCGATAACGCCGCGCGCCTCGTCAAGCGCCTGCTGGCCGATTTCCCCCGCGCCTTCGAACCCTGCCCCACCGGCGCCCACGAGGCCCTCGAACACGCCATCATAACCGCCCCCGAGGCGCGCG
>CAZXTT010000106.1:0-12893 GCA_964643775.1 uncultured Rhizobiaceae bacterium
TGGCGATGACGTGGGGCCCGGCCCCGGCACGGCCTGAAGGCAGGGAGAGACGATGGACAGGACGGCTGGATACGCCATGGCGATGATCGCCGCGCTGGCGCTTGGCGGATGCTCGGAGACGGCGTTCATGGATACATTGGGGCTTGGAAAAAATGCCCCCGATGAGCGGCTGGTGTCCACCAATCCGCCGCTTTCGGTGCCGCCGGACATGCAGTTGCGCCCGCCCGGTGAGGGGGCGGCGGCGAATACGCCAAGCCAGGTGGCGGCGGCGCGCGATGATCTGAGCTCGCCCCCGGTCGGCGGCGCGCCAGCGGCGCAGGCTTCCTACCAGCGGCAGGCGGCGGCGACAAACACGGCGGCGACGGGCGCGGCGGCCGCCGATAACGGCAGCCAGTCGTCATTCTACAAGCGTTATACCGACCGCGGCATAAGCCTCTATCACCCGGACGGACGCAAGAAGAAGATCTACGAGCTGAACCGCGAGCTGGCGGAGAAGATCAAGGAAGAGAAGAGGCGCCAGAATCCCAATTACGGCACCATCTTCAACGTCGGCGGACTGCTCAAGGACTGACGATTTGCTAGCGCCTGGCGGTGAAGAATTCCCTCAGCAGGCGGGCGGCTTCATCGGCTCCCAGTCCGTCGTATATTTCCGGCGCGTGATGGCAGGTGGGCTGGGAGAAGAAGCGCGGGCCGTGGTGGACGGCCCCCATCTTCTCGTCGGAGGCGGCGAAATAGAGCCTGCGCAGGCGGGCATGGGAGATGGCGGCGGCGCACATGGCGCAAGGCTCCAGCGTGACATGCAATGAACAGCCGGTCAGGCGCGTGGAGCCAAGCACGCGGCAGGCCTCGCGGATGGCCAGCATCTCGGCGTGGGCGGTGGGGTCTTGCAGCTCTTCCGTGCGGTTGCCGGCGCGGGCCAGCGGCCGGCCCGACGGGTCGGTGACGACCGCGCCCACCGGCACCTCGCCGCGGGCGGCGGCAAGGCGCGCTTCTTCCAGCGCCATTTCCATGGCCTTTGGCAGCAGTTTCATGCTTTATGTCCTGGCATCAATGCATCGATCGAGACAGACCCCGAGGGCGGACGGATCATGGCACAGGAGACGAAAAATGGCCAACGGCTGGCGCGGCGCATCGCGCGCGCCGGTGTTTGCTCGCGGCGCGAGGCGGAGCGGCTGATCGCCGATGGGCGGGTTTCGGTCAACGGGCGGGTGGCCGATACCCCGGCTGTCAACGTGAGCGACGAGGACGAGGTGCGCGTCGATGGCGAGCTGTTGCCCGCCGCGGAGAGGGCGCGCCTGTGGCGCTATCACAAGCCGGTGGGGCTGGTGGTCTCGGCGCGCGACGAGAAGGGCCGGGAAAGCGTCTTCGACCGCCTGCCGCCGGAGATGGGGCGGGTGATCTCGGTGGGGCGGCTGGATCTCAACTCGGAGGGGCTGTTGCTGCTGACCAACGACGGGCGGCTGGCGCGGGCGCTGGAGCTGCCCGAGCGCGGCTGGACGCGGCGCTACCGGGTGCGCGCCTACGGGCGGGTGAACGCCAGGGCGCTGGAGAAGCTGGCCGAGGGAATTACCATCGACGGGGTGCGCTACGGGCCGGTGAAGGCGCGCATCGACCGGGCGGAAGGGGCCAACATGTGGCTGACGTTCGCCCTCAGGGAAGGCAAGAACCGCGAGATAAGGCGCATATGCGAGCATTTGGGGCTAAAGGTGAACCGCCTGTTGCGCACCTCGTTCGGGCCGTTTCACCTCGGCGGGCTGAAGCGCGGCGAGGTGGAGGAAGTATCGCCCAAGCAGCTCAGGGAGCAACTGGGCGAGAAGCTGATGCGCGAGATCGGGGAGTAGGCCCATGCGCATAAGCGGCGGCAAATTCGGCGGGCGCGGGATCGTCGCGCCAAGGGGCATGGACACCCGCCCGACCACCGACAAGGTGCGGCAGGCCGTTTTCAACATGCTGGTGCATTCGGGCTTCGCGCCGCCGCTGGAGGGGGCGCGGGTGATCGACCTGTTCGCCGGGTCGGGGGCGCTGGGGCTGGAGGCGGCCTCGCGGGGGGCTTCCTTCGTGCTGTTCATCGACGAGGCGGCGGCGGCGCGGGCGGCCATCCGGGGCAACGTCGAGGCGCTGGGGCTGGGCGGGATGAGCAGGATATGGCGGCGCGACGCCACGCGGCTGGGGGAATGCGCGCCGATGCGGCCCTTTGATTTGGCCTTCATCGATCCGCCCTACGGCAAGGGGCTGGCGGTGGCGGCGCTGGCCTCGCTGGCCGGGGGCGGCTGGCTGCGGAGCGGGGCGCTGGCGGTGGTCGAGGAGAGCAAGCGGGGGGAATTTTCCGCGCCGGATGGCTTCGAGCCGGTGAAGGAGCGCGCCTACGGCGACACGGTCGTCCGTTTCCTTGCCTTTCAGTGAGCCCCCTCGCCCTTCTTTCCGCCCGGCAACAGGGCGAGCAGCGGCCTTGCCAGGAGGGTGGTTATGGCTCCGGCGACGAGGCCCAGGGCGATGGCGATGGGCAGTTCGCCGATCAGCGGGATCTTGGCTCCCAGGTGCTCCAGCCAGTGATAGCCGTAATGGGCCAGGGCGTGGATTATTATGCCGCCGGCCACCCACAGCATGGCTATGGTGCCGATGATGCTGAGGACATTCAGGAAGCCCGGCATGGCGCGGACGATGCCACGGCCCAGCGAGCGCAGCAGCTTGCCGCCGCCCTCGCGGGTGGCCAGCCACAGGCCGAAGTCGTCGGCCTTGACGATGATCGCCACTATTCCATAGACGAGCAGGGTGATGCCCAGGGCCACCCCGGCCAGCGCCAGCGCCTGGGTGGTGAAGGGATGGCCGGTGAGCTGCGAATAGGCGATGACCAGTATCTCGGCGGAGAGGATGAAGTCAGTGCGCACGGCGCTGTTCACCCGTTCGCGCTCGAAGGCGGCCAACTCTTCCGGCGTTATGTCGGCGCGCACCACGGCGGGTTCCTCCTCGTGGTGGCCGGTGATCCATTCGTGAACCTTCTCGTAGCCCTCGAACGACAGGTATAGCGCCCCCATGAGCAGCAGCGGCGTTATCACCTGTGGCAACAGCCAGCCGAGGGCCAGCACGGCGGGCAGCAGGAAGAGGAACTTGTTGCGCAGCGAGCCGATGGTGATCTTCCAGATTATGGGCAGTTCGCGGGAGGCGGCGAAGCCTATTATGTAGCGCGGGGCCACCGCCGCGTCGTCGGTTATCACCCCCACCGTCTTGGCCCCTGCCTTGGCCGAGAGGCTGGCGGCGTCGTCGAGGACGATCGCGGCCTTCTTGGCCAGCATGACCACGTCGTCCAGTAGCGCCAGAAGTCCCGTGCTCATGGAAGTATCTTACCTCGTTTTTTCCTCATGCCCTCTCGAAGAGGCGTTCCAGGTCGGCCATGGTCAGTTTTATCCAGGTGGGGCGTCCGTGGTTGCACTGGGCGGAGTTGGGGGTGCGCTCCATGTCGCGCAGCAGGGCGTTCATCTCCTCCAGTGACAGCCTGCGCCCGGCACGCAGCGAATGATGGCAGGCGAACGTCCTGAGCACGTGGTCGATATTGTCGCGCAAACGGTGGCTGCCGCCAAGGGCCGCCATGTCGGCGGCCAGGTCGTTGACAAGGGCGAAGACGGAGCCCCCGCCGATGGCCGCCGGAACCTCGCGCACCACCACCGCCTCGCCGCCGAACGGCTCGATGACCAGCCCCAGCCCGGCCAGCTCTTCGGCGGCGGCCAGCAGGGCCTCCGACGAGCCCGCGTCCAGCTCCACCACCTCGGGGACGAGCAGCGGCTGGCTGGCCGGCTTGCCTTTCTCCCGCGCCGCCTTCAGGCGCTCGTAGACGATGCGCTCGTGGGCGGCGTGCTGATCGACGAGGATGAGGCCGTCGGGAGCGCGCGAGAGGATGTAGGTGTCGCCCACCTGGGCGATGGCCAGCCCCAGCGGCGGGAGATCGCCCGGCGCGGCTTCTTCATCGGGCGGCGGGGCGGCGGGACGGAGGGAGGGGGCGGCGGCCTCCGAGAAGCCGCGCAAGGGCGCCTGGGCGGCGAACGAGCGGGCCGCCTCTTCGGCGGAGGGAGCGGAAGGGGCGTAATGGGCGGAAGGGGCATGGGCCGCCGGCCGTGGGGCGGCGTGGGGCGGCGCGTGCAGGGAGCCCGCCAGGTGGGTGGACGAGCGCATGGCGCCCTCGCGCGCAAGCCCCTCGCGCAGGGCGCTGATGATGAGGCCGCGCAGGCGCGCGGCGTCGCGGAAGCGCACCTCGCGCTTGGCCGGGTGGACGTTCACATCGACCATTTGCGGCTCGCACTCCACGTGCAGCACCAGCAGCGGGAAGCGCCGCGGGGCCAGCACGTCGCGGTATGCGCCGCGCAGCGCGCCGGCCAGTTGCGGGTCGGTGACCGGGCGGCCATTGACGATCATGAACTGCATGTCGCCCTGGCCGCGCGAGAAGGTGGGCAGCGAGGCGCGCCCATGCACGCGGTAGCCGCCCGCCGCGGCGTCGAAGGCGAAGGAATTTTCGGCGAAGCGGCGGCCCAGTATGGCGGCCACGCGGGCCTCCGGCGACTGGGAGGGCAGGTCGATGACCCGCCGCTCGTTGGTGATGAAGGTGAAGGATACAGGCGGGTGGGCGAGGGCGAGGCGGCGCATGATGCGGGCCGCCTCCATGTTCTCGGCGCGGGCGCTGCCCAGGAACTTCAGGCGCGCCGGGGTGGCGTAGAACAGGTCGCGCACCGAAACGCGGGCGCCGCGGGGCAGGGCGGCGGGACGCGGCTCGCCGATCTTGCCGCCCTCGACGTGTATCTCCCATGCCTCGTCCGCGCCGGCAAGGCGCGCGGCCATGGTCAGGCGCGAGACGGCGGCGATGGAGGCCAGGGCCTCGCCGCGAAAACCGAGGGTGGAGATGTTGACCAGGTCGTCCTCGTCGAGCTTGGAGGTGGCGTGGCGGGCCAGCGCCAGCTTCAGCTCGTCGCGGCCCATGCCGCGGCCGTCGTCGGTGACCTCGATGAGGGTGCGCCCGCCCTCGTGGAAGACGACCTCGACGCGGCGCGCCCCGGCGTCGATGGAATTTTCCACCAGCTCCTTGACCACCGAGGAGGGGCGCTCGATGACCTCGCCCGCGGCGATGCGGTTTACCAGGTTTTCCGGCAGCAGGCGGATGGTCATGCGGGGCCTCTCACTGGTGGTGGACACCCTTGGGCCGGCCGAGCAGCAGGATGCGCAGGGCCTTGGGCTTGAGCAGTTCGCGGGCGGCGCGCGCCACTTGCTCGCGGGTCAGCGCCCCTATCAGGCCGTTGCGCTTTTTTATGTAATCGACGCCCAGGTTGTCGCGGCGGATGGCCAGCAGGCCGGAGGCTATCTTGGTGGTGGAATCGAAGCGCAGGGGGTAGGAGCCTATTAGGTAGGTCTTTGCCTCCTCCAGCTCCTTTTCGGTTGGCCCCTGTTCGGCCATGCGGGCTATCTCGCGCTTCATTATGTCCAGGGCCTCGCCGGCCTTATCGTTGCGGGTGGAGGCCTGGGCGAAGAAGACGCCGCGCTTGCGCCAGGCGAACATGGCGGAATAGACCGAATAGGTGAGGCCGCGCTTTTCGCGCACTTCCTCGGTGAGGCGCGAGCCGAAGCCGCCGCCGCCGAGGATGAAGTTGGCGACATAGGCGGGGATGAAATCGGGATGGGAGCGCACCATTCCCTCGTGGCCCATGATGATGATCGTCTGGGGGATGGGGCGCGACACTACCTGCAGGGCCCCGTTGGCGGGGATGCGCGGCGGCGGCGCCTCGGCCATGGCGGATTTCTCCGGCAGGGAGCCGAAGGTTTCATCGAGCAGGCGGGAGAGGGTCGCGGCGTCGATATCGCCGGCCACGGCGACGATGAGGCCGGAGCGGGCGAACAGGCGCTTGCGCAGGTCATGCAGGTCGGCGGCGGTCACCGCCATGACGCCCTTTTCGCTGCCGTCGGTGTCGCGGGCATAGGGGGAATCGTCGCCGAGCAGCAGTTTCTTGAACTCGATGAAGGCGGTGTGTTCCGGGTCGCTGCCCTTGCGGCGGATGGAGACGATCAACTGGCGGCGGATGCGCTCCAGCGGGCGGGAGTCGAAGCGCGGGCTGGCGAGGGCCATTTTCAGCAGGCGGAAGCTCTCATCGCGGTTGCGGGTGAGGGCGCGCAGGGAGCCGGAGAAATACTCGCGCCCGGCGTTGAACGACATGCGCATGGCCAGCTCCTCCATGCGCGCCTGGAAGGCGGCGGATTTCATGTCCCCGGCCCCCTCGTCGAGCATGGCGGAGAGGAAGGTGGCCAGCCCTTCCTTGCCCCTGGGGTCGTTGACCGCGCCGCCGGTGAAGGAGAAGTCCATGGCCACCAGCGGCACGGTGTGGTCCTCCACCAGCCAGGCGGTGACGCCGCTCCTTGGCCCCTTGACCACCTGTATCTCGATGGCGTGGGCGGTGGTGGCGGCGGCCAGCAGGGCGATGGCGGCGGCGGTGGCGGCGACGAAGGCGGCGGCAACGGCGATGGCATGGGAAACCACGCGGGAGAGCGCGCCGTGGCGCGCCGTGGCGGATTGGCGGGTGATGGTCATGAGCCTGCTCATTTGCCTGCCCCCTTGTCTGCCTCTTGCTGTTTGCCGTTGTTTCTTGCGGCTGGTTTCTTCTTGTCTTTCTTCAGCAACAGGCCGGTGATGGCCGTCCCGGGGCGGATCGTGGCGCGGGCGGCGGAGAGGGCGTCATCCGTGGTGACGGCGAGGATGCGCTTTTCCCACTGGCGGATGTCGTCGAGGGTGTTTCCGGTGGTCAGGGCCTCGCCCACCATCCTGGCCAGGTAGAACTGGGAATCGAGCGCGTAGACGGCCTCCGCCGTCAGGCTGTTGGCGGCGCGGCGGATGTCCTTTTCGTCGATGCCCTTGCCGGCCAGCACTTCCCCGACGATGGCCTCGATGCGCTCTTCCAGCTTGGCCATGCCGATGCCGGGGGCGGGGGATGCGTATATGCCGAAGGTGCCGTAATCGCGGTTGCCGCCGTCATACCAGGCCCCGGCCCAGGTGGCTATCTGCTCCTCGACCACCAGCTTCCTGTAGAGCAGCGAGGTGGCCCCGCCGCCCAGCGCCTGGGCCAGCACCTCCAGCGCGTGGGCGCGTCCGTTTTTGGCCGTGGCGTAGGAGGGGGCGAGGTATTCCACCTGGATGATGGGGGCGCGGATGCGTTCATCGCGCATGATAACGCGCCGCGAAGCGAGCGGTTTCGGCTCGCGGGTGCGCACCCTTTTTTCCACCCTGGCGGTGTTCTTCAGCGTGCCGTAGTGTTCTTCCGCCAGTTTCCTCACCTCGTCCGGCGTAACGTCGCCGGCGACCACCAGCACGGCGTTGGCCGGGGTGTAATGGCGGCGGTAGAAGGAAACGGCGTCGGCGAGGGTGAGGCGCTCCACGTCATCCATCCAGCCGATCACCGGGCGGCGGTAGGGATGGGCGAGGTAGAGGGCGGCGTTGAGCTGTTCGGCGAAGAGGGCGCGGGGGTTGTTGTCGGTGCGCATGCGGCGCTCCTCCTTGATTACCTCGCGCTCGGTATCGACGTCCTTTTCCTTCAGTTGCAGGTTTTGCATGCGGTCGGCCTCCAGCCGCATGACCAGCGGCAGGTGTTCCCTGGCTATGCGCTGGAAGTAGGCGGTGTAGTCGGTGGTGGTGAAGGCATTGTCCTGTCCGCCGTGGCGCTTGATGATGCGCGAGAATTCCCCCGGCGGGATATCCCTGGTGCCCTTGAACATCAGGTGTTCGAGGAAATGGGCGAGGCCGGACTTGCCGGCGGGCTCATCGGCGGAGCCCACGCGATACCACACCATGTGGGTGACCACCGGGGCGCGGTGATCCTCGATGACCACCACCTGCATGCCGTTTTTCAGGGTGAATTGCCGGGCCTTGAGATCCAGCGCCAGGGCGGGCTGTGAAAGCAGGGTCAGAAGGACCGTGGCAATGGCGGCGGCGAGGGTGAAAAGAGCGCCGCCCGCGAGGCGTTGGTTCATGAGCAGCCTTTATCGAATCATCAATGACGGGAAAAACACCCAAGCATGATACCACGGGCATGTGATCCGGTCAGGTGACGATTACGTCATGCGGGAAAGGGCGCCGCGCATTTATCGAGACCAGCCCCTAAAGCTCGGCGGCGTCTTCGGCGGCGGCCTGCATGAGCAGGCGGACGCGGGATATGCGGGCCGACCAGGGCATGCGGCGCACGACGCGGCGCGAGCGGAAGAATACGTGAGCGCCGACGCGGGTGACGCGGGCCAGGCGGCGCGACCAGCCGGGGTGCACGTCGTGGCGGTGATAGTGGGTGACGAAGATGTAGCGGCGCAGGCTGGCGGAAAGCTCGTCGCCGCCGGGCAGGATGTTGCCGCGCTCGTCGGCGCGGGCGAGGATCTCCGTGGCCAGCCCGGCCATGCGGCGCATGCTCGCGTCATCGCGCGGGATGAGCGAATTGCCGTCGCAGGCGAAGGAGAACTGGCAGGCATTGTAGCGATGGGAGTTTTGGAAGACGACGCCGCAGATGGTGTCGGGATAGGCCCTTGAGCTGACGCGGTTGAGAATGGTGGCGGCCACCGCTATCTGGCCCTCGCGGCTCTCGCCGCGCGCCTCGTGATAGAGGGCCATGGTCATGCAGGCCCGCTCGCTGAGGCGGCGCTCGGCCTTGAGCGCGGCCTTGACCGCCTGGCCCATCCTGTAAAGCAGCGGACTGGCAAGTCCGTCTCGCGCATGGGCCGTGGTGCTGACCTGCGCGAGGCCGAAAAGCGCCCATAGCAGAACCGTGAATGTGCGGATGCCCCACTTCATGACATGCCCCCGTTTTTGAATCATGGAGAGCATGCCACGGAGATTTAAACTTCTGGTTTTATAGCTGATTGAAATTGCTCATGTTTTGTTATGGCTTATTTAACCATGGCCGGGCGCGCGAAAGGGCCCTCCGCCGGGGTGGCGGAGGGCCCTTTATTCGTCGCGGCACAGGCTCTGGAGTTCAGAAGCTCAGAAGCGGTAGTTGACGCCGATGCGCAGCATGCTGACGTTGTCGTCATACCAGTAGGGGTCGTTGTCCTCGGTGTAGCCGTGGTGCTTGCCGAAATCCATGTATAGGTATTCGGCCTTTGCGCTCCATTTTTCGCTCAGGGCGTATTCCACCCCGGCCCCGATCACCCAGCCGGCGCGTGACTTGGAATCCCACGAGGATTCGTTCCAGTTGTTGCCCACCGTCCAGTTGTCGGTCTGCATCCAGGCGAGGCCGCCGGTGCCATAGACCAGCAGGTTGTCGCCGACGAGGTAGCCGGCGCGGGCGCGCAGCGTGCCCCACAGGGGGCCGAACTGGGGCTTCCACGAGTGGGCGTCATATACTTCCTTGTCGTCGTCGGTGAGGCTCATTATGCCGATGTCGGCCTCGGCTCCGACGAGGATGGAAGGGGAGAACATGAAATTGTAGCCCAGGGTGACGGAGGCGGCGAAGCCGTCCGGCGATACCTTGTCGTAACCGTGGTTGTCGTTGCGGTCGAGCTGCTGGCGGCTTTCGCCGAAGCCGTAGCCGAAGCTGCCGCCGAGGTAGAAGCCGCTCCAGCGATCGGGCGCGTAATAGCCGGCCGGGTGGGCTGTCATGTGGGTGGTCGTCTGGCTGGCGGCGCGGGGCATGTCCAGCCGGTCGGCCTTGGCAAGGCGGGGAGCATCGGCGGCATTGGCCATGCCGGCGGTGAGAAGCAGACAGGCGAAAAGAGCGCCCGTTGATGTCTTGTACATGGTTGTCGTTTCCCTCTCGTCACGGCGATTACCGGTTCCCCAGCTCCATGTGACGGGAGGTAATGTGAAACACGCCCGTGACGGCGCGGCGGCGGCAAGGGCGCGGGAAAGTGATTTCTTTATGGTCGGGTGGTCATCGATGGGGCAGGAGCGTCACAATTGTGGCGACGCCCGCCGGGGATGTTCACTCCTTGCCGGAGATGATCTCCAGGTGGCGCTTCAGCGCCGCCTCGGGCGAGGAATAGGCCTCCTGGCGCTCCACCGACCAGTACCTGAGCCTGTCCAGGGGGATGGGCTGGCCGGTGACGGCGCAGCGCACGAAAGCGCCGTTGCGGCGCACCTGGAAATCGGCGTCCATGAACAGGACGTCGGCCTCCTGCCCGAGGCCCGGTATTTTGCCGTCGGTCTTCATGGATGCCTTAATATACCCGGCGGGCGGCTCCGCCAAGGAGAATCAGAACAGCGAGCCCTGGGTCGGTTTCGTTTTCGCGCCTTCATTGCCCTTGCCGCCCTTGTCATTCTTATTTTCCCTGCCGCCCCCGCCGCGCGGGCGGGAGGCTTGCGCGCCGGAGGGGCCGCCGTCGGCATGAGCCCGCCTGTGGCCATCGTGGAACTCCAGCGACAGCGACTGGCCGGGGGAGATGGCGGCGGCGGCGGTCAGGGGAGCGCCGGTGGAGCCATCGTGGACGACGGCGAAGCCGCGCTCCAGCACCGAGCGGTAGGACAGCGAGGCCAGCATGCGGGCCGTGGCGGCGAGGCGCTGGCGGCGCTTGTCGTGGGCATTGGCGAAGGCGCGGCGCAGGCGGCCCGCGAGATCGGCCAGCTTGCGGCGCTCCTCGCGCAGGCGGTTTCGCAAGGTGGCGGGGGTCAGGCGGGCGGAGGCGCGGGCATAGGTGGCGCGGTGCTTGCCGAGCTGGGCGCGCAGGGCTCCGTCGAGGCGGCCGGCCCCGGCATCGAGGCGCTGGCGGGCGAGCGCCAGGATGTCGTCGGGCCGCGGCAGGGCGCGCGCCGCGGCCAGCAGGCGGTGGCGTCTTTGCTCCATGGCGGAATTCAGGGCGCGAATGAGGCGGCCTTCCAGCTCGGCTGTCCAGGCGAGCAGCTCGGCGCGCACCGGCACGGCCTTCTCGGCGGCCGCCGTGGGGGTGGGGGCGCGCCAGTCGGCGGCGTGATCGATGAGCGTCCAGTCGGTTTCGTGGCCGACCGCCGAGATGAGGGGAATGCGCGAGGCGGCGGCGGCGCGCGCCACGGCCTCGCCGTTGAAGCCCCACAGGTCTTCCACCGAGCCGCCGCCGCGGGCGACAATGATGAGGTCGGGGCGGGGGATAGGGCCTTCCTCCGGCAGGGCGTTGAAGCCGTTGATGGCGGCGGCCACCTCGGCCTCGCAGGTTTCGCCCTGCACGCGCACCGGCCAGACGATGACGCGGCGCGGGAAGCGGTCGGCCAGGCGGTGCAGGATGTCGCGGATGACTGCGCCGGTGGGCGAGGTGACGACGCCTATCACCTGCGGCAGGAAGGGCAGGGGCTGCTTGCGGGATTCGTCGAACAGGCCCTCGGCGGCGAGCTTCTTCTTGCGCTCCTCGAGCAGGGCCATGAGCGCGCCCATGCCCGCCGGTTCCAGCTTTTCTATGACCAGTTGATACTTCGACTGCCCCGGATAGGTGGTGACGCGGCCGGTGGCTATGACCTCCATGCCCTCCTCGGGCTGGAACTTCTGGCGCGCGGCCACCCCCTTCCACATGACGGCGGCGAGCACGGCGCGTTCGTCCTTGAGGTCGAGATAGACATGCCCGGAGCGGGGCCGCGACACCCTCCCCAGCTCGCCACGCACCCGCACGTGGCCGAAGGTATCCTCCATGGTGCGCTTGATGGCGAAGGAAATGTCGGAAACCGAATACTCCACCACATTGGCCAGCGGCGCGCCGCCGCCGTGGTCTTCCAGTATCTCCCCGGTGACGGGATCTATGCGGATGTCGTTGGTCATTTCTTCTCCCTTGCGGAATCGGTGGGGAGTGTATCATAAAAGCCGCGGAAACGCGGTCGATCAGACCTTGAAAGAAGAATGGAGCGCGAAAGGCCATGAACATCCTGCTTGTTGGTTCCGGGGGGCGCGAGCATGCGCTGGCGTGGAAGATGGCGCGCAGCGGGCGGGTTTCGACGCTGTTCGCTACGCCGGGGAACGCCGGGATATGCGAGGAGGCCGAGTGCGTGTCCCTCGATGCTTCCGATCACGGGGCGGTCATTTCCTTTTGCCGCGCCAACGATGTGAGGCTGGTGGTCATAGGGCCGGAAGCGCCGCTGGTGGCGGGGTTGGCCGATGACCTGCGCGGCGAGGGCATCGCCGTCTTCGGCCCCGGCAGAGCGGCGGCGCGGCTGGAGGGGTCGAAGAGCTTCACCAAGGACATGTGCCGCCGCTACGGCATTCCCACCGCCGCTTACGAAACATTCGACGACGAGGCGGCGGCGCTGGCCTATCTGGAGGAGCGCGGCGCGCCGGTGGTGGTCAAGGCCGACGGGCTGGCCGCCGGCAAGGGGGTTATCGTGGCCTCCGGCATGGACGAGGCGCGCGCCGCCATCGGCGACATATTCGGCGGCGCTTTCGGGGCCGCCGGGGCCAGGGTGGTGCTGGAGGACATGCTGGTGGGCGAGGAGGCGTCGTTCTTTGCCCTGTGCGACGGGCGCACCGCCCTGCCGCTGGCCACGGCGCAGGATCACAAGCGGGCATATGACGGCGACGAGGGCCCCAACACCGGAGGCATGGGGGCCTATTCGCCGGCCCCGGTGATGACGGAAGAGATGAACGCGCGGGTGATGGAGGAGATCATCAACCCGACCATGCGGGCCATGGCCGACATGGGCTGTCCGTTCAGCGGCGTGCTATACGCCGGGCTGATGATAACGGAGAAGGGGCCGGAGCTGATCGAATACAACGTGCGCTTCGGCGACCCGGAATGCCAGCCGCTGATGATGCGGCTGGACAGCGACCTGGTGGACATGCTGGAGGCGGCGGCCAGCGGCGACCTGGCGGGCGGCAGGATCGACTGGCTGGACGAGGCGGCCCTGACGGTGGTCATGGCGGCGCGCGGCTATCCGGGATCTTACGAAAAGGGCTCGGTGATAGAGGGCGTGGAGCGGGCCGGGGAGGACGAAA
>CAZXTT010000107.1:0-6438 GCA_964643775.1 uncultured Rhizobiaceae bacterium
TCATGGTTCAGAACAGGATTCGACCTGCTGAGAAACTGGATCCTGCACCACCCGGACAAGGCGGCAACCATATGGCGCAAACTATGGCCAAAGCGAAAAATACCGCTCGAATTGGGGAGAGTCGTGTAGTGTGGGAATGACTAAGGAGGGAATGGCCTTGACCATAATTTTCTTGGACACCACTGGGCGGGCCGCAGGCGGCAACCGCGCCGTTGCCGCCCCTCGCGCCGGCGAAGACCCCTCAGCCGCCGAATATCCAGAACTTCAGGGTGTCCAGCGCGCGGCTGGTCATGCTGTCCACCGGGGCCACCGACTTTCCGGCGTAGAGCGGATAGGTGGCGATGGTCTTGCCATCTACCCTGATGCGCAGCTTGGCCACCTTGTCGCCGCGGCGCAGCGGTGCGCGCAGCGGGGCCATGTAGACTATCTCGGCATCGGCGGAGCGCTTCTCCTCATCCGACAGGCGGGCGCGGATGGTGTCCCTGGTGACCAGCGGCAGGGAGGATTCATTGCCCCCCCAGACGCGCGCGAAGCCCACCGTCTCGCCGGGGCCGTATAGCACCACGGGGCGGAACTGGCGGAAGCCCCAGTCGAGCAGCTTGCGCACCTCGCGGGCGCGCTCCTTCTTCGACTTCATGCCGCCTATCACGGCGATAAGGCGGCGGCCATCGCGCACGGCGGTGGCCACCATGCCGTAGCCTGCCTCCCTGGTGTGGCCGGTCTTGCCGCCATCGGCGCCGGGAAACTTGCCGAGCAGCGGGTCGCGGTTGAACTGGCGGATCTTGTTCCAGGTGAACTCGTGCTCGGAGAACAGCTTGAAATAATCGGGGAAGACCTCGACGATATAGCGCATGAGCTGGGCCAGCTCGCGCGGCGTCATGCGGTGCTTCGGGTCGGGCAGGCCGGTGGCGTTGGCGAAATGCGACTTGGTGAGCCCCAGCTCGCGGGCGCGCTTGTTCATCAGTGCCGCGAAGGCGTCCTCGGAACCGGCTATGCCCTCGGCCAGGGCGATGGCCGCGTCGTTGGCCGAGGCGATGATGACGGCGCGGATGAGGGTGCCGACCTTTATGCGCTCGCCGATCCTGGCATACATGGTGGAGGAGCCGGAGGGCGCGCCCCCGCGCCGCCAGGCATCCTCGGAGATCTCGAACTCGTCGTCCTCGGAAAGCGCGCCCTTCCTGAGCAGCTCGAAGATAACCGCCATGGTCATGAGCTTGCTCATGGAGGCGGGGGGAATGAGCTTGTCGGCGTTCTTCTCGTAATATGCCTTTCCGGAGCGCGAATCGACCAGGAAGGCATACTTGGCGCTGGTTTCGAACCTGGCCTGGGCGCGCGCCGCCAGGGGGGCGGCCGCCAGCGCCGCGCTCACGGCAAGGAGCATCAGGCAGACATGGAAAACATGCCAAGAGCGCCGCATCATGTATAAATGCCCCTGTAAAATCATTGAAGCCGCATCGGGCCATGGCGCGGATCATCCGCTCCGCTGGCCGCTGGCTGCCATGATAGTCATCATTGCCTGACAAGACAACCGCTCCGGGAAGCACATGCGACCATCCATCCTCACCCCGCTGTTCGCCTCCTGCTCCTCGCTGAAGGGCATAGGCGCGCGCCTCGACAAGGCGCTGGCGCGGCTGTGCGGGCGGGCGGAGAGTGATGGGGCGCGGGTGGTGGACCTGCTGTTCCACCTGCCGCAGGCGCTAATCGACCGCCGCCACATGCCGGTCATCCGCGACTTGCCACAAGAGGGAATAGTGACCCTCAAGGTGATGGTCAGCCGCCACGTGCCGCCGCCGCCCCACAACAGGCGGGTTCCGTGGCGGGTGGAGGTGTCGGACGAGACGGGGTTTCTCACCCTGGTGTTCTTCCATGCCCACGGCGATTACATCCGCCGCCTGCTGCCGGAGGGCGAGGAGCGCTACGTGTCGGGGCGCGTCGAGTGGTTCAACGGCCGCCCCCAGATAGCCCATCCCGATCACGTGGTGAGCAGCGGGGAGTTCGCCGCCCTGCCGAAGCTGGAGCCGGTCTATCCGCTGACCGCCGGGTTGAGCGGCAAGGTGCTGAGGCGGGCCATCGGGCAGGCCCTGGAGCGCCTGCCGGAGCTGCCCGAGTGGCAGGACGAGGCGTGGCTGAGGAAACGGGGCTGGCCCGGCTTCAACGCCGCCATGCGGGCCCTGCACGCGCCACGGGAGGCAAGCGCGCTCGAGCCGTCCTCGCCGGTGCGCCAGCGGCTGGCCTATGACGAGCTGCTGGCCAACCAACTGGCGCTGGCGCTGGTGCGGCGCAACATGCGGGCGCGCGCCGGGCGGGCCATGAAAGCGGGCGGCGGGCTGCTGGCGCGCATGGAGCAGGCCATCGGCTTCGGGCTGACCGCCGGGCAGCGGCGGGCGGTGGACGAGATACTCGCCGACATGGCCCGCCCCGAGCGCATGTTGCGGCTGTTGCAGGGCGATGTCGGCTCGGGCAAGACGGCGGTGGCGCTGATGGCCATGACGGCGGCGGCCGGGGCCGGGGCGCAGGCGGCGCTGATGGTTCCCTCCTCGATACTGGCGCGCCAGCATCACGCCACCATCGCGCCGCTGGCCGAAAGGGCGGGGCTGAAGGCGCTGCTGCTCACCGGCGACGACAAGGGGGCGGCGCGGCGGGAGAAGCTGGCGGCCATCGCAAGCGGCGAGGCGCATTTCGTAATCGGCACCCACGCGCTGTTCCAGCAGGCGGTGCAATTCCATGACCTGGGGCTGGTGGTGGTGGACGAGCAACACCGCTTCGGCGTCCACCAGCGGCTGGCCCTGCAGGCCAAGGGCCGCCAGCGGCCCGACCTGCTGGTGATGACCGCAACCCCCATCCCGCGCACCCTGGCGCTCACCCTCTATGGCGACATGGAAAGCTCGCTGCTGAAGGAAAAACCCGCCGGGCGCAAGCCGGTGAAGACTTCCGTCATGCCGCTGGAGCGGCTGATGGAGGTGGTGGAGCACCTGAGGAAGGCCATTGCCGCCGGGGCGCGCGCCTACTGGGTGTGCCCGCTGGTGGAGGAGAGCGAGCAACTGGCCTTCACCTCGGCGGAGGAGCGCTTCGCCATGCTGGTGGAAATGCTGCCCGGCAAGGTGGGGCTGGCGCACGGGCGCATGAAGGGGGAAGAGCGCGAAAAGGTGGTGGGCGCCTTCCGCGACGGGGAAATATCGCTGCTGGTGGCGACCACGGTGGTCGAGGTGGGGGTGGACGTGCCGGAGGCCACCATCATGATAATCGAAAACGCCGAGCGCTTCGGGCTGGCGCAGTTGCACCAGTTGCGCGGGCGGGTGGGGCGCTCCGGGCGGCCGTCGTCGTGCCTGCTGCTGTATCGCGGGCCGCTTTCGGAAACGGCCAGGAAGCGCCTGTCGGTGATGCGCGAGACGGACGACGGCTTCGTCATAGCCGAGGCCGACATGAAGCTGCGCGGGACGGGCGAACTGCTGGGGGCGCGCCAGTCGGGCATGCCGCGCTTCCGGCTGGCCGACCTCGCCCTGCACGGCGAACTGCTGGCGGCGGCGCGCGACGACGCGGCCCTGACAATGGAACGCGACCCCGACCTGAACTCCCCCCGCGGCGAAGCCCTGCGCACACTGCTCTACCTGTTCGAACGCAATCAGGCGGTGGGACTGCTGACAGCGGGATGAGCAGGGGCCCCTTGCCGTCGCCCTTGCCTTTGCCCTTGGCCTTGTCCTTGGCCTCGCCCTCGCCCTCGCCCTCGCCCTTGCCCTTGTCCTTGGCCTCGCCCTCGCCATAACCCCCCTGCCCTCTTGCCATCCCCGCCCCCTCCACGTCATACCCCGGCCCGCCGCCCCTCCACGTCATGCCCGGGCTTGACCCGGGCATCCAGCAAGGCGTTGAAATCACGCGCGTTTCTGGATTGCCGGGTCAAGCCCGGCAATGACGAGAAGGGGCGTAAAGCAATCAGCGGATGCGGAAATGATTGCGCAGGGCGAGGAAGAGGAAGAAGAAACAGACTGCCGAAAGCACCGTCTGAAGCATCATCCCTGCCGCGACGCCATGAGAAAGCTCAACGGCCCCATTGCCCCCAGCGCCATAGAGGTTTTTCAGCGTCGTCATGAGATGACCGTTGCGCGTCAAACCAGAAATAACAAGCCCCTGCCGCAATGACAGCATGAGCGCATCGCTCCAGTTGCAAGCGAGAACACTGGAAAATTTGGCTGGCAAGAAAAGTATTACATAAATCAGCCAGATGATGGACAACGTGAAAAGCGCTGAAACAGGACGAATTAACGGATATATCCAGCGCACTGCTGGCTTGCACATGCGCCTCAATAGCCACCTCATGCTTTTGCGCATAAACCATTTTCTTTCCCTGGAAGCCCAAAAATATATGGTGCCCAAGCTGGCCAACATGAACAAGAACCAGCCAAGTAGCTGCCAGCTCCCTGCACTTGTGGCGAGCAGCAAATAAAGCAAGGGAAAAAAGACCAGCGTCAGTGCCAGCCAGTGTGCCGCCGGCCTCCAGAAGCTGCGCCCAAAATTGGAAAACTTCTCGTAAAACAGCCCGAACCAGAAGCGGCCCATGTTCTTGCCAGTGGGAAAATCCAGCCCGAAGCGGCGGCTGCGGATTTCCTGCGCGAAAAACTCCATCTCGTTGAGCCAATCCCGCGCCTCATGCGCCATTTTCCCCAAAGCGCGAAAGTTGCGAGAGATTTTCCTGGCGTTCTTTTCCGGCTTCTCAATGGAGCGAAAAATTCCCTTCCGCGCCGTAAGCTGCTCGGCGATTTCCACGTTATCCAGCACCGGCGGCGCATGAAAAGAAGCTTCGTTGAAATCAGGAACCGTTTTAAATTTTACATCATTTAAACTTAAATTTTTATGGCTTTGCATTGCATTAAAGCGTGCCTTTCCAAAAAATACTGCCCCATTAAATATTGCAGCATTATCAAATTTAACACCATAAAAGTCTGTATTGCCGCAGAAATGTGTTTTTGTGAATGAGCAAACTTGACCGAATTTAATATCTTTAAAGCTAACATCATCATAAAATATACACTCATCAAATGTTATATTTTTCTTAAAAACGTAACTAAAAAACTTAAACTTGTCATAAAAAACGCACCTGCTGAATTCATATTGGTACATCGACGTATTATGTATTATATTGCTGTAGCTTACTATAAGTAATATTTTTCTTCCATTCTTTTCTGCTATTAGCTTTCTAGCATCATTATAATTTTTTATTTGATTGTCCTTAAGAATATATTTATCTTGAACAAATGCCATGTTTTCGAACTTGCATATTGGTGAATTGTAATGATTAGTATTTCTAAGGATATAATTGGCCGAGCGCCATTCTTCAGAATTAGGGCCGTGCTCCTCGGCAATTTTTTTGAGGGCTTCGGCGTTTGTTTTTTTATATCGACTTCGGTCATTCTATATATTTTATGAAAAGTTGTGCCACGTCAAGTATCGCGCGGGAGTTTTTCACAGCGCCTTTTTCTTTCCATCATGCCCCTGTTCTCCCCGCCGGAAGCGGCGGCAAGGCCGCGTGGATGCCCGGAACGAGTCCGGGCATGACGAAGGAAGGGCGGGCATGGCGGAGAAAGGCTGGCTTGGCAAAAAAATGTGTGAATGCCGTGGGTCGAAAGGCCTGGAGCGGCGGAGTGGCTCAATCCTTGCGCCAAGAAAAGCGCCGCGTCTCCCCCTCCCCGTCATTACCGGGCCCCGTCCCGGTAATCCACGGCGCGGGGCGGGATGCCTCTCCCGCGTCAGGCCAGTATCCCCACGCCGGAAACGGCGGCAAGGCCGCGTGGATGCCCGCTGCCCCCTCCACGTCATACCCCGCCTCGCCGCCCCTCCACGTCATGCCCGGGCTTGACCCGGGCATCCAGCAAGACATTGAAATAACGCGCGTTTCTGGATTGCCGGGTCAAGCCCGGCAATGACGTATGGAGGGAGAGAGAGAGGGAGAGGGAGAAGCGAAAAGGCCGGCGGCAGCGCATGACTGTTTGGGGCGCGGTCGGGAGGCACGGGCCGCGCCGGGATCGTGACCCGTGGGAGGGCCGCGGGAACGGGGGGTTGCGGGGTGTATTTGGCGGGGCATGGAAAAGGGGCGGAAGCAACCCTTCCGCCCCTTTTGGGGTTCGTGTCGTCGGCCGCCTACATCATGCGCCGAAGATGTCGCGGGTTATGTTGGTGAACCAGCTGTGGGCATAGAGCATCTCCCGCTTGAAGATCTCGGCCGGGGCGTCCTTGGGGGTGAGGCCGCCGGAGACCTTGACGATCTTGGAGCCGTCCTTGGCCAGCCGGTAGACGGCGGCCACCGAGAAGCCGTGGTTTTCCGCCGCGATGGAATAGCAGGTATTCACGTATGACGGCGGCTGCAGGGGCTTGCCGTTGAGCAGGGAGGCGACGGAGGCGGCGCACACCTTGGCTTCGGAGTTGGCGGCGTAGCCCGACTTGGGC
>CAZXTT010000108.1:0-9032 GCA_964643775.1 uncultured Rhizobiaceae bacterium
CATGCCAGTGCGCCGTTCCCGTGCGCTCCCCGTGCTGTGGCGCGAAAATTGATGCAAGATGGAGAAATCAGCGCTTGATGAACCCATCACAAGGCCTCTTTGCAAGACCTCTCTGCCGCACCCCCGGCATGCGCGGCCCCATCCGCAATACTTCCACTATACACGAAATATTATATTAATCATTCAATGTGCATCATTGATCTGAATCAATGGAGATGGCCGTGGTTTTCGGCTTGTGACAAATGCCCCCATGCGGGCAGGCTTGTATTCAAGCCCCCTCGCGCGTGGCTTCCACCAGCTCGTCGAACAGCGCCACCGCCAGCGACAGGTGCGACAGGTTGAATGGCTTGCCCGACGACACGCCGGAGAGCATGCGCATGGCGCGCTCCACCGTCGCGGCGTGGCGCTTTCGCCATTCCTCCACCGCCTCCGCGCCGCCTCCGCGCGCCATTGCCGCGGTCAGCGTGCGGTGGTTGACCGCCAGCCTGTTCATCAGCCTCTCTCTCGCCAGCCGCTCCAGGTGCCCCGACACCTCCAGCCGCCGCGCCGCCATCATCAGCGACGAAAAGCCAAGCTCGTGTCCGATGTGGAAATATATGCGCGCCGTCTCCTCCGGTTCCGCCCCCGCCTGCCGCGCCGCGGCGATGATGTCCAGCCCGTTCACCAGGTAGGGCAGCCTGGCCAGCCGCCGCGCCAGCTCCTCCGGCGCGCCCAGCCCGGCGAACTTGGCCCGCAGCATGCGCATCCGCTTGCGCGCGTGGGAGGTTATGACCCCGCCCAGCAGCCCGTCCATCCGCTCCATGTCGCACCGCCATTGCCCGGCCTTCTCCGTCAGCCCGCCCTCCAGCGGCAGGTTGCGCAGGAACCACGCGCTGGCCCGCCGCAGGGCGTGCTGCGTGAGCAGGTATAGGTGCAACTGGTCGGTCCCCTTCACGCGCCCGTCCAGCCGGTCTATGGCGTCGTTGATGGCCGCCAGCCCGAACGATGTCATGGCCAGCGTGAAGGCCCTGGCTATTTCCGCCGTCGTCCTCCCCGTCTCCTCTTCCATGCGCGTCATGAAGGCCGGCCCGCCGTGGTTTATCAGCGCGTTGCCGAGGCGGTTGGCGATGATTTCGCGCCGCAGCCTGTGGCAGTTTATTTCGGAGGCGAAATTCTCCCGCATGTGAGCGGGGAAATACCCCGTCAACTCGCCCTCGAAGAATGGATCGTCAACCACCTTGCATTCCAGCAGGTCGTCGAACAGCACTATCTTCGCCCACGACATGAGCACCGCTATTTCCGGGCGCGTGAGATGCCGCCCGTGGGCCCGGCGCTCCTTCATCTCGGCGTCGCCGGGCAGCACCTCCAGCTTGCGGTCCAGCGCCCCGCGCTTCTCCAGCGCCTGCATGAGGCGCGCCATGTCGCCGCTTTCCTCCCCGGCGCGAGCCTGGCTCAGCGATATGCGCAGCGTCTGCAGGTAGTTGTTGCGCAGCACCAGCCTGGCCACCTCCGGCTCCATCTCGGCCAGCAATTCATTGCGCCGCTTGCGGCTCAGGCGGCCCGATTTCTCCGCCGCCGCCAGGGCGATCTTCATGTTCACCTCCATGTCGGAGGTATTGGCCCCGGCGGAATTGTCGATGGCGTCGGTGTTGATGCGCCCTCCGGCCATGGCGAACTCGATGCGCGCCTTCTGGGTCAGCCCCAGGTTGGCCCCTTCGCCCACCACCTTCACCTTCAGCTCACTCGCCGTCACCCGCAGCGCGTCGTTGGTGGGGTCGCCGACATCGGAATCCCTCTCCGACGAGGAGCGCACGTATGTTCCTATGCCGCCCAGCCACAGCAGGTCGGCGTCGGCGCGCAACATGGCGCGGATCAGCTCGTCCGGGGTGAGGCTCTCCGCCTCGATCCCCAGCCGCCGCCGCGCCTGCGGCGACAGGCTTATGGACTTGGCGCGCCGCGAATAGACGCCGCCGCCGGGCGAGAGCATCTCCCGCCGGTAGTCCTGCCAGCTTGAGCCCGCCTTGTTGAACAGCCGCTTGCGCTCCCTGAAGGAGGCGGCAGGGTCGGGATCAGGGTCGATGAAAATGTCGCGGTGGTCGAAGGCGGCCACCAGGCGGATCTGCCTCGACAGCAACATGCCGTTGCCGAACACGTCGCCCGACATGTCGCCCACCCCGATGACGTCGAACGGCTGCTTCTGGATGTCCATGTCCATTTCGCGGAAGTGGCGCTTCACCGCCTCCCACGCGCCGCGCGCCGTTATGCCCATCTTCTTGTGGTCATAGCCCGCCGAGCCGCCGGAGGCGAAGGCGTCTCCCAGCCAGAAGCCATGCCCGGCGGCGATCTCGTTGGCCATGTCGGAGAAGGTGGCCGTGCCCTTGTCGGCGGCCACCACGAGATACGGGTCGTCATCGTCCAGCCGCGCCACCCGCTCAGGCGCTATCACCTTGTCGCCGCTGATGTTGTCGGTGATGTCCAGAAGCGCGTTGATGAAGCGCCGGTAGGCCCGCTTCCCGGCCTCCATGAAGGCCGCCCTGCCGCCGTCCCGCGGAGGCCGGCGCAGCACGAACCCGCCCTTGGCCCCCACCGGCACGATGACCGCGTTCTTCACCGTCTGCGCCTTCATCAGGCCCAGTATCTCGGTGCGGAAGTCATGCGGCCTGTCCGACCAGCGTATGCCGCCGCGCGCCACCGGCCCGCCGCGCAAGTGCACCCCCTCGACATCCGGCGCATGGACGAATATCTCCGCCCACGGGCGCGGCGGCGGCAGGAAGTCGGCCTCCTGCGAGGCGAACTTGAAGGCCAGCGGGGCAGGGGCCCCTTCCACCTGCCGCCGCTGCCAGAAATTGCTCCGCCGCAGGGCGAACAGCGCCGCGAGATAAAGGCGGATGATGCGGTCCTCGTCGAGCGACGAGACATCGGCCAGCCCCGCCAATACCTCATCGCGCGGCTCTTTCGCCTTCTTCAGCCGCCCGCGCGCCCCCATGCGTCCGGGCTTGAGCAGCGCCTCGAAAATATCCCACAGCAGCCGCGCCAGGCGTGGGTGGTTATTCAAGGTGGCGGCAATGTATGACACCCCGTGCGGCGCCGCCCCCTGCCGCAGCCAGCGCGCCAGCGCCCGCAACACCGCCACCTGCCGCCAGTCCAGCCCGGCGTTCGTTATGAGGGCGTTGAACGGGTCGTTGTCCGCCAGCCCGTTCCACACCGCCATGAAGCCTTCTTCCAGCTTGCCCGCCAGCTCGTCGATGTCAATGGGCCGGGCGGCGCGCACCATCACCTCGTGGATGAATATGTCCCGCGCCCTGGTGTGGTCGCCGCGCCTCAGGGTGAAGGTGCGCTCGTCTATGGCCTCCAGCCCGATATTGGCCAGTATCGGCACCCGCTCCGCCAGCGGCACCGCGGAATCGAGGTGATATATCTTCAGCCGCAGCAGGTTTTCTCCCTGCCCCTCCGCCTTCGACAGGGCCACCGCCAGCGGCGTTTCGTCGTCGAGCCGCTCGCATGTCTCCAGGTCATGCAGCGACTGTTTCGGCGTCCATGCCTCCTGCCACGCCTGCGAGAAGGCCCCGCCATAGAGCGCCTCCATGCGCCGCGCCCGCTGCTCGCCCCAGGCGGCGCGCATCTCCTCGCGCAGGCGGTCTTCCCAGCTGCGCACCACCTCCACCACAGCCGCCTCCGTCGCCGCCACGTCGAAGGCCGCGTGACGCCTGTCGTCGAGGCAGGCCAGCCGGTAATGCACCCGCACCATGGTGCCTTCCTCGAAGCTCGGCGTGAAGTTTATCACCCGCGCCCCCAGCATGGTTTCCAGTATCTCCCCAATGCGCTTGCGCAGGTCGGAGTTGAAGCGCTCGCGCGGCACGTAGACGAAGGAAGACAGGTAATGGGTGGAGCAGCCGCGCCACACGAAGACCCTTGGCCGGGGCCGCTCCGACAGCGACAATATCCCCAGCGCCACCCGTGTCAGCGTCGCCACGTCCAGCTCGAACAGCTCGTCGCGCGGGAATGTCTCCAGTATGTTGAGCAGCGCCTTGCCGCGGTGGCTCGCGCCGTCCAGTCCGGAGCGCGCCATGGCCTCCTCTATCTTGCGCCGCACCAGCGGGATGTCGCGCGCCGCCCGCACGTAGGCGGAGGAGGTGAACAGCCCCACCAGCCGCAATTCGCCGCGCACATCGCCGGCGGCGTCATGGAGCCTGATGATGACGAGATCCATCGGCGCCCGCCTGTGCACTTTAGAGACGGCCACCGACTTGCTTATCAGGATCGGCGCGGCCTCTCCCTCCTCCATGCACACCGCGCCGTTCGCCGCCTTTTCTTCCGGCATGTCCTCGTTGCCGGCGCGCAGTATTCCCAGCCTCTTGCGCGCCTTTCTCCGCCCGTCCGCCCCGATGGCGTATTCACACGCCCCCAGGAAGACGAAGTGATCGGCCAGCAGCCATTGCAGGAAGGCCATGAACTCGGTCAGCTCCTCCACCGTCACCGGCGGCGGGTTGCCCTGCCAGTCGTCGGCTATCCGCTCCACCCGCTGGCGCATGGCCGGCCAGTCGAGCACCGCGGCGCGCACCTGCGCGTGTATGGCGCGTATCTCCGCCAGCAGCTCCTTGCGCTCTTGCGCCGTCAGCCGCCGCGTGTGCAGGTGAATGAGGCTCTCCGGGCGCGTGCGCCGCCTGCCCCCGGAGCGCCGCTCTATGTATTTCAGGTTGCCCTTCGCGTCGCGCTCCACGCGCAGCACCGGGTGGGTCAGCAGCCGCACCTCCAGCCCCTTCTCGGCCATGTGGGCAAGCAGCGAATCGACCAGGAAGGGCATGTCGTCGTTGAGCGCCTGCACCACCGAGACGGATTTCAGCGACGCCAGCCTCGCCGGTGGGTTGAATACCTCCCACTTGCCATGCCCCGCCCGCCGCCGCGAGATGAAGTCGTGAACATGGCGCGCCAGCCATTCCATGGCCCGCGGCCCCAGCCGCTCCACTTCCTCCGCCTGCGCGTTTTCGAACAGCGCCTCGGCCAGGTGAACCAGCGTCGCCGGCGCCTCGTCCTTGCCAAGCCCCTTCAACAATTCGCCGAGACTGCGGCGGGCGGCCTTGTCATCCATGGCGGCTCATCCGTCTTGCTGCCGGTATGTGATGGCATGAACCTTAGAACACGCGCCGGGCAATTGGAACAGCCATCACGCCTGTTTGAAACTCCCGTGGTTTCAAGGGTGAAATGCACGGGACAGGGCGATGGGCCGGATGATTGCAGGCTTGAGTTTTTCACGCGGACGCAGGTTGTCAAGGGTGCAATCGCCTTGCGCGACGGCCCCAAAGGGGCCGCCCTTGACAACCTGCGTCCGCGTGAAAGAATGGCGCGGAAGCGCCAATGGCGAAAAGCCGCCATTGGCGCTTCTCTCCAGCCAAGACATATCAGGGTCGAAGTCCCTTGAAGCCCCCTCGCGCGCATCATTCCTGCCGCCCTCTCCCCCTCAGGCTCTTGTAGATGTGCACGAAATAGGCCGTCGAGAACAGCGGCACGAACAGGTTGACCAGCGGCACGTGGGCCATCAGCGCCGGCAGCAGCCCGGCGGCGAAGACCCTGGCGGCGTTCTGCTTGCGCATTCGCCGCGCCTCCCTCGCGCTCATGTGGCGGCTGGCCGAGAGGATGAAGAATTCCCGCCCCAGCAGCCAGGCATTGGCCACCACCATGACCACCGGCCCGATGGCGAAAAACCACAGGGGCAGGGCAAGCGCGAACACCACCAGCATCAGCAAGCCCGTCTCCACCCCCATGAGCAGCGACGGCATGAAAGCAAGCGCCCGCCCCGGCGGATCGTCCGGGTAGTCGCGCCGCTCGACGATCTCCGCCACCTCGTCGAGGAACAGCCCGGCGAACAGCGCCGTCACCGGGGCCATGATGAATATGAACAGCACGAACAGCCCTATGCCCGCCGCCCATGCCGCCACGTCCTCCAGCCACGGCCACGGAAAGCTGGCGAAGCCGGAAATCGCCGCCTCCACCGCCACCAGCAGGATGACGAACAGCAACACTGTGAGCCCCAGCGCCTTCCACAGGATGGCGCGAAAGGGCCGCGAGGTCACATCGTTCAATGCCTTCAAGGCCGCCTGGAACATGCAAGTCTCCCGTTACGGGCATGAATCAATGATCGGGCCACCTTATACCATCCCTCGTCCCGTCCACCGGCATGGCCCTTGCCTTGTCATCATGGAGGGGCCTAGGGTCAATGCGAGTCAAGTTCATCAAGGGTATGAGTGAAATGACCAATTGTTGCTCGACGAGCTGTTGCGGCGGTGACGAGCCCGCCTTCGCCCCCGGCGAGACGGTGCGCGATCCCGTCTGCGGCATGACCGTCGATCCCGAAAACCCCGACAAGCCGTGGACCGAGTACAACGGCGAGGTCATCCGCTTTTGCAATCCCAAATGCAAGGAGAAGTTCCTCGCCGCCCCGGGGCGCTATCTCAAGGCCATCGACCCGCTGTCCGGGGCGGTGATCCACAAGCCCACCGCCGACTGGATGGCCAGGTGGCAGGGCCACCGCGTCTATTTCGAATCGCGCTCCAACATGGAGCTTTTCGAGGCCAACCCCCAGGCCTTCGCCGACCGCCTGCAGCCGCTCGAGGCGCAGGCCGCTCCCGCCGGGGCCAGGTGGGTATGCGCCTGCCACCCGGAGGTAACCTCCGACGGCCCCGCCGACTGTCCCATCTGCGGCATGGCGCTGGAGCCGGCCGCCGGTTCCGCCCCGGTGGAGGACGAGGACCACGAGCTGAAGGACTTCACCCGCCGTTTCATCGTCGGCGCGCTGTTCACCGTCCCGCTGCTCGTCATCTCCATGGGCCCCATGCTGGGCCTGCCGCTGCCGCGGCCTTTCACCGGCAACAGCGGCCACCTGGCGCAGTTGCTTCTGGCCACCCCGGTGGTGCTTTATTGCGGCGCTCCCTTCTTCAAGCGCGCCTGGGATTCCATCAGGTCGCGCAATTACAACATGTGGACGCTCATCGGCCTGGGCACCGGCGCCGCCTGGGGCTATTCCGCCGTCGCCACCCTCGCCCCGGGCATATTCCCCGCCGCCCTGCGCAATCCCGACGGCTCCATGGGCGTCTATTTCGAATCCGCCGCCGTCATCATCCTGCTGGTGCTGCTCGGCCAGATAATGGAACAGAAGGCGCGCAAGAAAACCGGCGACGCCATCCGCGCCCTCATGACCCTGCTGCCGGAAAGGGCCCGCCGCATCCGCGACGACGGCACGGAAGAAGACATCCACCTCGACTACATAAACCCCGGCGACCGCCTGCGCGTGCTGGCCCATGAAAACGTGCCGGTGGACGGCGTCATCGTCGAGGGCCACAGCAGCGTCGATGAATCCATGCTCACCGGCGAATCCATGCCGGTCGGGAAGACCCCCGGCGACGAGGTCACCGGCGGCACCAGGAACCTCTCCGGCTCCTTCATCATGGAGGCCCGCCGCGTCGGCGCGGGCACCACGCTGGCGCGCATCGTCGCCATGGTCGGCGAGGCCCGCCGCACCCGCGCCCCCATCCAGTCGCTGGCCGACAAGTTCGCCGGCTGGTTCGTTCCGGCGGTGGTGGCGGTGGCGGTGGCGGCCTTCGCCGCGTGGATGCTCTTCGGCCCCGAGCCGCGCTTCGCCTATGCCATGGTGGCCGCCGTCTCGGTGCTGATAATCGCCTGCCCCTGCGCCTTCGGCATGGCCACGCCCATGTCCATCACCGTGGCCTCCGGGCGCGGCGCGCGCTCCGGCATACTCGTCAAGGACGCCGCCCACCTCGAGCGGCTGGCCGAGGCCGACACGCTGGTCATCGACAAGACCGGCACCATCACCCACGGCCAGCCGCAAGTCACCGACATCATCCCCCACGGCAAGGCCGTGGAAGCCGGGGTGCTGGCGCTGGCCGCCTCCGCCGAGGCCGGTTCCCCCCATCCGCTGGCCGAGGCCATATTGCGCCGCGCCGAACGGGACGGGGTCGGGCCCGCCCCCGTGGAGCGCTTCGAATCCCGCACCGGCCAGGGCGTCGTCGCCGTCATCGGCGGCAAGGAGCTGGCCCTCGGCAACGCCGCCCTGATGCGCGAACGCAACGTCGATACCGCCCCGCTGGAAGACAGGGCCGAGGCCCTGCGCGAACAGGGCAAGACGGTGGTCTGGCTGGCCGCCGCCGGCGAGCTTCTGGGCCTGCTGGCCATCGCCGACCCGGTCAAGGAAAACGCCGCCCGGGCCCTGCGCGAGCTGAGGAGCCACGGCATTAACCACGTAATCATGGCCACCGGCGACGAGCAGGCCACCGCCGAGGCCGTCGCCCGGCAGGTCGGCATGGATGAAGTAGCCGCCGCCCTTACTCCCGCCGGCAAGGCCGAGCTGGTGCGCCGGCTCAAGGAGCAGGGCAGGGTGGTGGCCTTCGCCGGAGACGGCGTCAACGACGCCCCCGCCATGGCCGTGGCCGATTGCGCCATCGCCATGTCCACCGGCGCGCAAGTCGCGGTGGAAAGCGCAGGGCTAACCCTCCTCAAGGGCGACCTGGCCAAGCTGGCCAAGGCCCGCCTCCTCGCCGAGGCGACGCTGAGGAACGTCAGGCAGAACCTGTTCTTCGCCGTCATCTACAACGGCCTCGGCGTGCCGGTGGCGGCGGGCATCCTCTATCCCTTCATCGGCATGCTGCTTTCGCCCATGCTGGCGGCGGCGGCCATGAGCATGTCGTCGGTGACCGTCATCTCCAACGCCCTGCGCCTTGGCCGCCTGCGCCTGTAGGGCCACCCGCGCTGTGGGCCGCCCGCCCCGCCGTTGACCATGCTCACGAAAAATTGCCCCTCGCGCACTGGCATACATTAGAAAAATCGCATATATAGGCCGCCAGTAACGGACAACGGAACGAAGCACGAGGAGCATATATGTTCAATTTCCTGAGGCCCCAGCCCGCCGGAGAGGTGATGAGCGCCGCCGAGGCCCACGAGGCGGCGAGCAAGGGCGACATAATACTGGTCGATATCCGCACCCCCGGCGAATGGATGAAGTCCGGCATTCCCGAGGGCGCGCATGCCATTTCCGTCGCCGA
>CAZXTT010000109.1:0-1903 GCA_964643775.1 uncultured Rhizobiaceae bacterium
AACAAGGCGAAATTCGACAAGAGCAGGCTTCCTTCCCGGCACGTCACGGAAGGCCCGGAGCGCGCGCCGCACCGGTCCTATCTCTACGCCATGGGGCTGAGCGACGAGGAGATTCACCAGCCGCTGGTCGGCGTGGCCACCTGCTGGAACGAGGCGGCCCCGTGCAACATCGCCCTTATGCGCCAGGCGCAGGCGGTCAAGAAGGGGGTGGCCGCCGCCCACGGCACGCCGCGCGAGTTCACCACCATCACGGTGACCGACGGCATAGCCATGGGCCACGAGGGCATGAAGTCGTCGCTGGTGTCGCGCGACGTGATCACCGATTCGGTGGAGCTGACCATGCGCGGCCACTGCTATGACGCGCTGGTCGGGCTGGCCGGTTGCGACAAGTCGCTGCCGGGCATGATGATGGCCATGTGCCGGCTCAACGTGCCCTCGGTGTTCATCTACGGCGGCTCCATCCTGCCGGGCACCTTCCGCGGGCGTCCGGTGACCGTTCAGGACGTCTTCGAGGCGGTGGGCAAGCACTCGGTGGGGGCGATGAGCGAGGCCGACCTGCACGAGCTGGAGCAGAACGCCTGTCCTTCCGCCGGGGCCTGCGGGGCGCAGTTCACCGCCAACACCATGGCCACTGTGTCGGAGGCCATCGGCCTGGCGCTGCCTTATTCGGCCGGCGCGCCGGCGCCCTATGAAATCCGCGACGCCTTCTGCTTCTCCGCCGGCGAGACGGTAATGATGCTGCTGGAGAAGAACATCCGCCCGCGCGACATAGTCACCCGCGAGGCGCTGGAGAACGCCGCCACCGTGGTCGCCGCCTCCGGCGGCTCGACCAACGCGGCGCTGCACCTGCCGGCGATCGCCAACGAGTGCGGCATAGACTTCGACATCTTCGACGTCGCCGAGATCTTCCGCCGCACTCCCTATATCGCCGACCTCAAGCCGGGCGGCAGATACGTGGCCAAGGACATGTTCGAGGCCGGCGGCGTGCCGCTGTTGATGAAGACGCTGCTCGAGCACGGCTTCCTGCACGGCGACTGCCTGACGGTGACGGGCCGCACCATCGCCGAGAACATGGAGAAGGTGGCCTGGAACGACCAGCAGGACGTGGTGCGTCCGGCCAACGATCCTATCTCGCCCACCGGCGGCGTGGTCGGCCTGAAGGGCAACCTCGCTCCCGACGGGGCCATCGTCAAGGTGGCGGGGATGAAGAACACGAAATTCCGCGGCCCGGCGCGCTGTTTCGATTCGGAGGAAGAGTGCTTCGAGGCGGTGACCAACCGCCAGTACGAGGAGGGCGACGTGCTGGTTATCCGCTACGAGGGGCCCAGGGGCGGCCCCGGCATGCGCGAGATGCTGTCCACCACGGCGGCGCTCTACGGGCAGGGCATGGGCGACAAGGTGGCGCTGATCACCGACGGGCGCTTTTCCGGGGCGACGCGCGGCTTCTGCATCGGCCACGTGTCGCCGGAGGCCGCCGTCGGCGGGCCCATCGGCCTCATCCGCGACGGCGACATGATCGTGCTCGACGCCGAGAAGGGCATCATGGAAGTGGAGCTAAGCGACGAGGAACTGGAAGAGCGCCGCAAGCAGTGGAAACCGCGCGAGGAGGCCTTCGGCTCCGGCGCATTGTGGAAATACGCCCAGCTCGTGGGTTCGGCGCGCTACGGCGCGATCACCCACCCCGGGGCAAAGGCCGAGAAACGGGTCTATGCGGATATCTGAGCGGCATATCGGGCTCCTTGGCGCCATGGCGCTGGCCGCTGCTGCCTTGCCGGCGGGAGGTTCCGCCCATGCCCAGCAGGCGGTGAACCTGGATTCGCCCATCATGCAGTTCCACTCGCGTCCGGGAGTGGCGCGGGCTGGCAATTCGCCCTTGTTCGCCAGCCCGCTGCGCACCATGCCG
>CAZXTT010000110.1:0-9517 GCA_964643775.1 uncultured Rhizobiaceae bacterium
GCTTCCAGGGGATTTTCCGCCCCCGTCACGGGCCGCCCGATGACCAGTATGTCGGCCCCCGCCGCCTGTGCCGCCGCCGGGGTCGCCATGCGCTTCTGGTCGTTGGCGGCGGCCCCCGCCGGGCGGATACCGGGCACCACAGTGAGAAAGTCATCCCCGCATCGCGCCCGCACCCGCGCCAGGTCGCGCGGCGAACAGACCACGCCATCGAGCCCGCATTCCCTGGCCAATGCCGCCAGGTTGGCCACGTGATCGGCCACCTCGCGCCCGCCGTCCAGCCCGATGGCCGCCGCGTCCTCTTCCCCCAGCGAGGTCAGCAGGGTCACGGCGATCAGCCGCGCCCGCCCGTCGATGGCCGCGGCGGCGGCGCGCAGCATGGCCGGGCCGCCCTGCGCGTGCACGTTGACAATGGCCGGCGGCGGCGACAGGCGCATAAGCGAATCGAGGCCGCGCGCCACGGTGTTGGGTATGTCATGCAGCTTGAGGTCGAGAAACACCGGCACGCCAGCCTCCGCCACCATGGCGTAACCGCGCTCGCCGGCGGCATAGAACAGCTCCATGCCCACCTTGACGTAATCCACCGCCCCCTTCAGGGCCCGCGCCATTCGCGCCGCCGCGTGGGCATCCTGGGTGTCCAGCGCCACGCATATGCCGGCCCTTTCGCCGCCCATCAGATTTTCCATCCCCAGTGCATGGCCACCGCTCCCGCCGCCATGTTGCGGTATCCGGCGCGCCTGAAGCCCGCCTTCTCTATCCTGTCGAGGAAGACCTCCTGCGAGGGGAACTTGCGGATGCTCTCCACCAGGTAGCGGTATGGCCCGCCGTCGCCGGTCACCGCCTTGCCCACCGCCGGTATGACGGTGAACGAATAGGCGTCGTATATCTTCTCCATCCCCGGCACGGCCATGCGCGAGAACTCCAGGCACATGAAGCGCCCGCCCGGCTTGAGCACCCGCAGCGCCTCGCTCAGCGCCATGTCCATGTGCGGCACGTTGCGGATGCCGAAGGCTATGGTGTAGGCGTCGAAGGCATCGTCGGGGAAGGGCAGTTTCTCGGCGGTGCCGACGGTGAAATCGAGGCGGTTCATGGGGCGCTTTTCCTCCACCGCGCGCCGCCTGCCCTCCATGAGCATCTCCGGCGATATGTCAAGCATCGACACGCGCACCCCCGGCCCGCCGCGCTCGATGATGCGGAAGGCTATGTCGCCGGTGCCGCCGGCCACGTCGAGCACGTGGAAGGGGCCGTGCGCGGGCGGGTTGAGGGCGGCCACGAAATCGTCCTTCCACAGCCGGTGCATGCCGCCCGACATGAGGTCGTTCATCTCGTCGTAACGCGCCGCCACCTTGGCGAAGACCTCGTTTACGAGGCCCTGCTTTTCATCCTCCGCCACCTCGCGGAAGCCGAAGGAGAGGGTGTTGGCGGCCTTGCCGCCCTTGCCGCTGCTCATGTCGCGCCGCCTTGCCGTGTCGTTCGTGTTCATATGCGTTCAGGTTGGCGAGGTTTATACGGCCTTTCGCCACGGGCCGCAAACGCCAACTGCCGCCGCCTCCGGGATGCGGGCCGCGATTGATGAAAATTTGAATTAATCGCAAAACGGTGCCACACTTGGGGCTGATGGGCGAGAGATTCGTTATGGGGGCTTGGAGCTGAACATGGTGGGACGCATATGGCACGCAACCCTGAGCTCCTTGCCGGTGGAGTTAAAACACGCAGGCAATTCCTGGTAATGGCGGCGGCGGCCGCGGTGGCGCCGCTCGCAGGCCCCGGCGCAAGCGCTGGTGAACCAAAACGCGGCGGAACATTCCGCGCCGGACTGGCGGCCGGATCGACCACCGACGTTCTCGACCCGGCCACCTGGGGCAATACCTTCATGGCCGATCTCGGCCTGGGCGTATATGGCGACACCCTTTTCGAAATCGACCCGCGCTTCAATGCCGTTCCCAACCTGGTGGAGAGTTTCGACCATGGCGGCGCGAAGCTGTGGTCATTCAAGCTGAAAAAGGGCCTGCGCTTTCATGACGGGCGCAAGCTTACATCAGCCGACGTGATAGCCTCCATCCGCCATCACACGGGTGAGAAGTCGAAGTCGCCCATGCGCCCGCCGCTGTCGGTGATCGCCGACATGCGCGCCGATGGCGAACTGGCGGTGATAATCGAGCTGAAATACCCCAATGCCGACCTGCCCTACCTGTTGAGCGACTACCACCTGCCCATTCTGCCCGCCAATGAGGACGGCACGCTGGATTGGCGCTCCGGCGTGGGCAGCGGCCCCTACCGGCTGAAGAGCTTCAAGCCCGGCCAGCGGGCCAGCGCCGTGCGTTACGAGGATTATCACGGCCAAAGCTGGTTCGACGCCGTGGAGATGGTGGTCATCCACGACGTGGTGGCCCGCACCGCCGCCCTCGATACCGGCGAAATCCACTACATGGACCGTTGCGACGCCACGACCTTGCACCTGCTGAAGCGCAACCCGCACATCGAGGTCATCGACATTCCATCATTGTCCCATTACACCGCGCCGGTGGATTGCACGGTGGCTCCCTTCAGCGACGTCAACGTGCGCCTGGCGCTGAAATACGCCATCGACCGCGGCCAGATAGTGAAAAAGATCCTCGCCGGTCACGGCATGGCGGGCAACGACAACCCCCTGCGTCCGGGAATGAAATACGCCATCAACCCGCGGCCGGTGCATTCATACGACCCGGAAAAGGCGCGTCATTACCTGAAAAAGGCCGGCCTCGGGCGCCTTTCGGTGGAGCTTGCCGCCTCCGATGCCCCCTTCGCCGGGGCGGTCAATGCCGCGCAGCTTATGCGCCAGCAGGCGAAGGCGGCGGGCATCGACATCAGGGTGAAAAGGGTGCCCGCCGACGGCTACTGGTCGAACGTGTGGATGAAGAGGCCATGGTGCTTCTCGCAATGGGGCGGCAGGCCGACCGCCGACTGGATGCTCTCCACCGCCTATGCCCCGGACGCGCCGTGGAATGAAAGCCGCTGGAAGAACGCCCGCTTTGGCGAATTGCTGGAGCAGGCCCGCCGCACCACCAGCGACGAGCAACGCGCCGCGCTCTATGCCGAGGCCCAGCAACTGATCCACGATGACGGCGGCGGCATCGTGCTGGCCTTCAATAACTTCCTCTCCGCCATCAGCCGCAAGATCGCCCACGGGCCGCTTAACGGCAATTACGATCATGACGGCGGCTACATGTACAAGCGCTGGTGGTTCGCATGAGACCGGCGGCCACGCCAATCAGCCCGCGGTAATGTTTGATTAACAAGCCAAGGGGTAGGGATGGAATTGTCCGCAATTGCGATTTTGAGCGGCTGTCGCGGATGACCTGCGGCAGGTCACTTGCTCTTTCCGCCGCCATTGAACCGGATTGGGAACGCCCGGAACAAGGCATACCATGAAGCACTTTCCGCAATACATGCCGTCCGCCCGCCACGTAGCCATGCTGGCGCTGGCATGCATGCTGTTGTCCGGATCAGGCGGCGCCTGGGCCCTCGATTGTGAATCCGATGTGGATGATCTCAATTTCGGCAGTGTCGATCTTACCACCGGCAGCCAATACACAACCTCCGGCCTCGTTGTCACCAAGTGCGTTGACGGCCCGCCCTTGCGGTGGGTTACCTTCTGCCCGAATATAGGCTCGGGCACCGGCGGCGGCCATGATCCGCGCTATCTCAAGAAATATGGCGGAAGCGAAAAGTTGCGGTTCAACCTCTATCCCGCCGGATCGAGCGCCATTTGGGGGTCGTTCCTGTGGCCATACGCGCCGCGCCCCCCCGTTTATCATTTCCGCCTCAACTGGTTTGGCGAGGCCACCCATGAAGCCGAGATCGAGGCGCGTCTTTTCGGCGGACAAAATGCCCACACCAAGGGGACTTACACGTCGAGATTCAGCGGCAGCCATATCCTGTTTCAATACAAGCTGGGCCGCCACAGGGATTGCAAGGGGGCGGACAGCAGCCACCGCCCCAGGTTCCGGGTGCGGGTGCGCAACAAGAGAAGCTGCCAGGTGTCGGCCACCGATCTCGACTTCGGAACCGTGGGGGCGCTGACCACCAACATAGACAGCACCTCGCAGGTAACCGTGCGCTGCACTTTCGAGCTGCCATACAAGATAAAGCTGCTGGGCCCCAACAATCCGCTAAACCGCAAGATGAGCAACGGTTCAGACCAGATTACCTACGGCACATACCGCGACGCCGCCCGCACCCTGCCGTGGGGGCGCTTCAATTCCAATGACGTGGACGATACCGGCACCGGCTACGACCAGCACTTCACCGTCTATGGCCGCGTGCCGCCACAGAGCACCCCCCCGGCCGGCACCTATACCGACACCATCACGGTGCGGGTGACATTTTGACAATTCGTTGAATCCCGGATCCGCCAGGACGGCGTGGCGCGCCGCTCATCGGAAAGCACAGGTTGTGGACAAATTATCCACCTGAGTCAGAACGCCGCATGGACGTGATTCGCGCGCTTGTGTTTACCTGTTGTTAACCATGATGGCGGTGCGAAATCTGGGGATAAGTGGGCAAAATCGCAAGGGTGATTCTTTCGCTCAAGCCCCCCATATAGTAGGCTGACAAGCCATCTGGGACGATATGTAGCGTATCTCGGTTCATTTTCAGGCCCTTGTGCGTTCGGCGCGCCTTTTGGCGCTCCGGCGGACGTGGGAGGATTCTGAAAAAACGGCCATTTTGGAAAAATCAAAACAAGATAAAAAGGATCGCTCAATGGGTGCGGACGGCAAGACAGCGAAACCCGGCTGGACGGAAGAGCGGGTCGAGCAGCTCAAGAAACTGTGGAGCGAGGGGCTGAGCGCCAGCAAGATAGCGGACTTGCTTGGTGGCGTTACCCGCAACGCGGTGATCGGCAAGATGCACCGCCTGCGCAAATCCGGCGAGGTGCCCGAGGAAAGGGCCGCAAGGCCAAAGGTGACGAGGAAGAAGACCTCCACGGCAAAAGCCCCCACGCGGCCGGTTACGGCTGGCGCCACGGCGCTCAAGGCGGCGCAGAAGGTTGCCCCGGAGCGCCAGGTAAATCCGAAGCCCGAATTGAAGCTGGCCGAGCTGCCGGACAGGGGCTCCATAACCAACATAATGGATCTCACCCAGACCACCTGCCGCTGGCCGATCGGCGATCCGGGGGAGGAGGGCTTTGCCTATTGTGGCGCGCGCGCCCCGCACGATTCCCCCTACTGCGAACATCACGCCCGCATCGCCTATCAACCCGCCGGTGGTCATCGCCGCAAGGCCAGCGGCTGAATGGAAGGTTACCCCTGGCCGCCATGGCCCATGGATGAATGGCGGTCATGAGTGACGACCGGGCAGGCCCGCCACTTGTCTGGCGGGCCTTTGCTTGTCGCTACATATCCACGTCCATGCAATATAAGATGGCGCTGCGCTGGTGAAATATGCTAGCTTCGCCGGCGATTTGGGGAGGGAAGCCCGGATCTTTCATGAAACATCATTGTCACAGCGCGGAGCTTGGAAAGTCATGCAGCATGAAGGCCGCTATACATCTTCCGGAACATTGGACGAGGCATTTTTCGGCGCCGCCGGGAAGGCCATTTACAACCTGATACAGCCTGAGCTTTACGAACTGGCAATTGCCCGCGGCGAGGCCATCGTCACCGCCGACGGAGCCTTGCGGACACTCACCGGCGAGCATACCGGCCGCTCCGCCAACGACAAGTTCACGGTGCGCGACGCCACCACCGAGGACACCGTGTGGTGGGACAACAACCCCTCCATGAGCGAGGAGCAGTTCGCCCTTCTCAAGGCCGACTTCAAGGAACACATGGCCGGCAAGACCCTTTTCGTGCAGGATCTTTACGGCGGCGCCGATGCCGACAACCGCCTGCGCGTGCGGGTGGTCACCGAAAACGCCTGGCACGCCCTGTTCATCCGCTACCTGCTGCGCCGCCCGGAACTGTCGGAGCTTGCCGGCTTCACCCCCGAGCTGACCATAGTCAACCTGCCGTCCTTCGCCGCCGACCCGGCGCGCCACGGCACCCGCTCGTCCACCGTGATAGCCCTCAACCTGAGCGAAAAGCTGGTGCTCATCGGCCAGACCCTCTACGCCGGCGAGATCAAGAAATCGGCCTTCACCACCCTCAACTACCTGCTGCCGGAGCGCGGCGTGCTGCCCATGCATTGCTCGGCCAATGTCGGCCCCGATGGCGACTCGGCGCTGTTCTTCGGCCTTTCCGGCACCGGCAAGACCACCCTCTCCGCCGACAGCTCGCGCACCCTCATCGGCGACGACGAGCACGGCTGGTCGGACAACGGCATATTCAACTTCGAGGGCGGCTGCTACGCCAAGACCATCCGCCTGTCGCCCGTCGCCGAGCCGGAGATATACGCCGCCTGCGAAACCTGGGGGACGATCCTGGAGAACGTGGTGCTCGACGACACCCGCAAGCCCGATTTCGATGACGCCGAATACACCGAGAACGGGCGCGCCGCCTATCCCCTGAACTATATCCCCAACGCCTCGGAAACCGGCGTCGCCGGGCACCCGCGCAACGTCATCTTCCTCACCGCCGACGCCTTCGGCGTGTTGCCGCCCATCGCCCGCCTCACCCCGGCCCAGGCCATGTATCACTTCCTCTCCGGCTACACCGCCAAGGTGGCGGGCACCGAAAAGGGCATAACCGAGCCGGAGGCCACCTTCTCCACCTGCTTCGGCGCGCCCTTCATGCCGCGCCATCCTTCCGTCTATGGCGACATGCTGCGCCAGCGCCTGAAGGACACCGGGGCAACCTGCTGGCTGGTCAACACCGGCTGGACCGGCGGCCCCTACGGCGAGGGCCACCGCATGCCCATCAAGGAGACGCGCGCCCTGCTGCACGCCGCCCTCGATGGCTCGCTCAATGGCGTGGAATTCCGCAAGGACGAGTGGTTCGGCTTCGACGTGCCGGTGGCCGTGCCGGGCGTCGATACCGCCATTCTCGACCCGCGCGGCACCTGGGCCGACCCCTCCCGCTACGACGCCCAGGCCGCCAGGCTGGCCGCCATGTTCGAGGAAAACTTCGCCATCTTCCGCGACCACGTGGACGAGGAGGTGCGCAACTCCGGCCCCGTCAGGCTGAGCGTCTGAAGCACTTGGCGGCATGATCGAAAAAAGCGCCGGTGGCCCCCACCGGCGCTTTTCCTTTCACCGGCTGGTGGATGTCACCCCATCAGCTTCCCGCGCAGCGGCGAGGCCGGATAGGTGCCCAGCATCTTGATGCTGGAGGTGAAGAAGTCCAGCTCCTCCAGCGCCAGCCTGACCGGCTCGTCCCGCGGGTGCCCTTCTATGTCGGCGTGGAACTGGGTGGCCTGCATGCGCCCGCCCACCTGGTATGACTCCAGCCGCGTCATGTTTACGCCATTGGTGGCGAAGCCGCCCAGCGCCTTGTAGAGCGCCGCCGGCACGTTGCGCACCTGGAAGACGAAGGAGGTGATGAACGGGCCCTCGCCGGGGCGCGTCTCCAGCGGCTGGCGGGCCATTATCAGGAAGCGGGTGGTGTTGTGGGCCTCGTCCTCTATGTCGTGGCGCAGGATGTTCAGCCCGTAGATCTCCGCCGCCAGCCTGGAGGCTATGGCCGCCTCCGTCGGGTCATTGCGCTCGGCCACCTCGCGCGCCGCGCCCGCCGTGTCGCCGGCCACCACCGCCTCCACCCCCAGCTCGCCGATCAGCTCGCGGCACTGGCCCAGCGCGTGCACGTGGGAATGCACCGTCTTGATGCTGTCGATGGTCGCGCCGGGAGGAGCCATGAGCTGGTGGCGGATGGGCAGGAAATGCTCGCCGATGATGAACAGTCCGGCATTCGGCAGCAGGTGATGAATGTCCGCCACCCGCCCGGCCAGGGTGTTTTCCACCGGTATCATGGCCAGCTCGGCGCGCCCCTCGTGAACGGCGCTGAATGCTCCCTCGAAGGTGTGACAGGCCAGCGGCTCCATGTCCGGGCGCGCCTCGATGCAGGCTATGTGCGAATTGGCCCCCGGCTCGCCCTGGTAGGCTATGTGTTTCGTGTCGCTCATTTTCAGACCTCGCATAACCTCCCGGCAGGGCGCTGGCGCAAGCGGTAAATGTCGCTGGTCGCTTTAACATATTGCGCTGATGCGGTGAAAGTTTTAGTTTCCCTGCGGAAAATTCGCACCACTTATCGGGAAAGAGACCTGACATGATGAAATTCATTATCAATGCCGCCGTCGGCCTGGTTCTTGCGCTGGCGCTGGTTTTCGGCCTGCGTGGCCTGGCTGGCGTGATTTTCGCCGTTGACACCCCTTCGCAACAGCAGGCGGCCGCCGAGGCCCCGGCGGAAGAAGCCGCCAAGGAAGAAAAGAAGGCCGAGGCCCCCGCCGCCAAGGAAGAGAAGGAAGAGAAGAAGGCTGAAGCTCCCGCTGCCGAGGAGAAGCCCGCCGAGGAAGCCAAGTCCGCCGAGGCTCCTGCCGCCGAGGAAGCCAAGCCTGCCGAGGAGAGCAAGGCCGCCGAGGCCCCCGCGGCCGAGGAGAAGCCCGCCGGTGAGGCCAAGACCGCCGATGCCGCCCCCGCCGCTGCTTCCGGCGGAGGAGACGCCGCCGCCGGCGAGAAGGTGTTCAAGAAGTGCAAGGCCTGCCATTTCGCCGACAAGAAGAAGAACAAGGTCGGCCCTTACCTGCTTGGCGTGGTCGGCCGCGTAGCCGCTTCCGTCGAGGGCTTCAAGTATTCCGACGCCATGAAGGCCAGGGGCGCCGAGGGGCTGGTGTGGACGGAGGACAACATTGCCGCCTACCTGAAGGCGCCCAAGAAGTTCATCCCCAAGAACAGGATGGCCTTCGCCGGGCTGAAGAAGGACGAGGACATAGCCAACGTCATCGCCTACATCAAGTCCCACAAGTAAACCGTGGCGCACGGGAATTGACGATGCTGACGCCGGCGGCCATTCCGCCGGCGTTTTCTTTCCGTTCCGTATGGAGCATTTCCGGCCGAATTCGGTTATTATGCCAGGGTCTGGACAATCGAGGAGGATAGACCCCCATGCCCCTGACAAGGCGCGCATTGCTGAATATCATCACCGCCCTTCCCGGCCTCTCCGCTCTGCCGGTAATCGGCGTCCGCGCCGCTGATGGCGCGGCCATGAAGTGGCGTCATGGCCTGTCGCTGTTCGGCGATCTGAAATACGCGCCGGGCTTCGCGCATTTCGATTATGTCAGGCCCGACGCCCCCAGGGGCGGGCGGGTGCGCCTGTTCGCCGTCGGCTCCTTCGATTCCCTCAATCCCTATACCTTCAAGGGCGAGGCCGCCGGCATCGTAGGCTCCATATACGACAAGCTCATCAAGCCGGCCCTCGACGAACCGGCCTCCGAATACGGCCTGATTGCCGAGGCGGTGGCCTATCCCGATGACTACTCCTTCGTCTCCTACCGCCTGCGCCCGCAGGCGCGCTTCCATGACGGCAGGCCCATCACCGTCGAGGACATCATCTGGTCGATGGAGAACCTCAAGAAGGCCCATCCCTTCTACAATTTTTATTACAACAAT
>CAZXTT010000111.1:0-2738 GCA_964643775.1 uncultured Rhizobiaceae bacterium
ACCAGGGCGCTGGAGGAGCAGGGAATAACCAATGCCGCCGTGGTCAATGGCCAGCCCGGGCAGGGATGGGAAAAGGAAGCTCCCTTTGACGTCATAATCATTCCCGGACGGCTGGAGCGCCGCCCCGACGCGCTGCTGGCGCAACTGAACGACCTGGGGAGGCTGGTGGCGGTATATGGCGGGCCGCGGGTGGCGCGCATCCGCGTGTGGACGCGCCGCGGCGAGGCCATCTCCCATGTCGATGAATTCACCACCACCGCGCCGCTGGCCCCCGGCTTCAGCAATCAGGAGCAGGAATTCCGCTTCTGATCGTCCCGGTTCATTCGCCGACGAGGTGACAGACCACCTGGCGGCTGTGCGGGCGGGCGCGATGTTCGAAGAGGTATATGCCCTGCCACGTGCCCAGCATGGGCCGGGCGCCCGCCACCGGGATGCTCAGGGAAACGTCGGTGAGGGCCGACTTGACGTGGGCCGGCATGTCGTCGGGGCCTTCCATGACATGGCGATACCAGGGCTCGTTCTCGGGGACGAGACGGCGGAAGAATTCATCCAGGTCGCGCATGACGTCCGGGTCGGCGTTCTCCTGTATGGTCAATGACGCCGAGGTGTGGCGGCAGAACAGGGTGAGCAGCCCTTCCGTGATGCCGCTGCCGCCCGTCCAGCGGCTCACCTGGGCGGTGAATTCATAGAGCCCCCGGCCACGGGTGGAAACGGAGATGGTGGTCTGCAACTGCCTCATGTGGTCATGCCCCCCGCCGCGCCCGTTGCCCTACCTGAGCGAGGCAAGGAACAGCCGCATGTCGCCGCCGCTGCGGCGGATCATGTCGGCGAAATGATCGCGCAGCATGATGCTCAGCCACACGCCGCCCAGCGACACGTCCCTTATCCGCCGCCTGGAGACGCGCCACAACACCTTCTGACCGCCTGGCCTGACGCGGGTTTCGACCACGCGCCCGCGGCAGCGCACTATATCCACGCTGCTGCCGCGGAAACGCCCTGAATGGCGGGCGAGCTGGCGGGCTATGTAGGCGCGCGCCAGCGACACGTAACGCCGCCGCATGGCCGGTGTCATCTTCCTGCCGTGGCGGCCAATGGCGAACATCGCCACGCGACGCATGTTGACGTGGCGCGACAGGGCCCTCGAGAGGGCCGCCGGAGAGCCGCGCCGCGCCGCCGCCAGCAGGCCGCGGGAGGCGCTGTCCACGGCAGCCGCGGCAGCGCACGAGGAACCCGCCCCGGCGGGCCCGGAAGAGGCCGTGGCCATCACCACGGCGGTCAGCAAACCCAGGAACACGCCAAACAGTCTCATGGCCGCATCCTCCATTGACTCCAGCCGATTCCCCTGCCCCGGGATTGGTGTATTATCATCCACGAGGGGCGATTTGGCAAATGGCCCATTCCGCCATCGGGGCAAGAGAGAAAGCAAGAGAGCTTGACATGGCGGCGGAGGTCTGTTTGAAGGATATAAAGATTTCCTTATATGTTTCATGACAAGCGGGGAACCCCCATGACCACACTATCCGCCGAGGCCTGCCACAAGGCGGCCAATGGCGATTTCAGCATATCGCTGGAGGTCTTTCCGGCGCGCACCGAAAAGGGACGCCAGAACCTGTGCGCCCTGGCGCGGCGGCTGGCGGCATTCTCGCCCCGCTTCATTTCCGTCACCTACGGGGCCGGCGGCAGCTCGCGCGAGGCGACGCTGGAGACCATCGCGGCGCTCATCGGGGAAGACACTGGCATCCCGGTGGCCGGCCACCTCACCTGCTCCGACGCCAGCCGCGAGGAAACCATGCAGGTGGCGGAGCAATACGTGGAGATGGGGGTAAGGCGCATAGTGGCCCTGCGCGGCGACCCCGCCGAGGGACAGGAGCGCTTCGAGCCGCACCCGCGAGGATTTTCCCGCGCCGCCGAGCTGGTCGCCGCCTTGCGCGAAAGATGGCCCGATATCGCCATCTCGGTGGCCGCCTACCCGGAAAAGCACCCCGAGGCCCCCGACATGGACAGCGACATAGCCAACCTGAAGGCCAAGCTGGACGCCGGGGCGGACGATGCGCTTACGCAATTTTTCTTTGATAACAACCTGTTTCGCGCATTCGTTGAGAAAGTAAACAGGGCGGGGACAAGCTCCCCCATCATTCCAGGCCTGATGCTCATGCCGGATTTCTACAAGGTGCGCAATTTCGCCGCCCGCTGCCAGGCCTCCATCCCCCGCTGGCTGGAGGAGCGCTTCGCCGGGCCGCCGCCGGACGAGACGACCCACGCCATGCTCGCCGCCGCCACCGCCGTCGAGCAGGCGCTGGACCTGGCGGCCCACGGCGAGCGGCGCTTTCACCTGTTCACCATGAACAGGCCGCACATGGCCGAGGCCGTGTGCCGCGCCCTGTGCCAGAAACCGGCCTAGGGTCTGGACTCAATAAATGCATGGCGCCAGTTGCCGGAGAGAAAATCGGCATGGATCGAAAAGAGATGGAAAATGAAGCTCATACGGCTCATGGCTGATTTTCTCCCCGGCAACCCTTCGGGCGTCAAATACCCTGCATTTATTGAGACCAGACCCTGATCCTGAAACAACGAACCAATATCCGCGAGGAGCCACTCACCATGACCAGAACCATCGTCGCCTCGGCGACGCGCGAGCATGTCATAGCCTTCGACGCCCCCTTCACCATCATCGGCGAGCGCATCAATCCCACCGGGCGCAAGAAACTGGCCGCCGAGATGCTGGAGGGCAACTTCGA
>CAZXTT010000112.1:0-6307 GCA_964643775.1 uncultured Rhizobiaceae bacterium
GAGAGGGAGGGAGAGGGGGAGAGAGGGAGGGAGAGGTGGAGAGAGGGAGGGAGAGGGGGAGAGAGGGGGAGAGAGGGGGAGAGAGGGGGAGAGAGGGACAGGGGGGAATTATTGGGGAGGCGGGGAATGACTTAAGGGGCACGAGTCCGGGCCCCGCCCCGGCAATGGCCCGCGGCGGGGGCTTATCCGTCTGTCAGCAGCACGTGCAGGGCCCTGGGGCCGTGGGCGCCGAGGATCAGGGTTTGCTCTATGTCGGCGGTGCGCGAGGGGCCGGTTATCCAGTTTACCGTCCGTGGCATGGCCCCTTCGCCCATTTCGCGCCGCAGCCTGTCCCAGGCCTCCTCGTAGCCGCCCACGATGTCACGGGTATTGACCACCACCACGTGAACCTCCGGCAGGAAATTCAGCCGCACCGGGTTATCCGGCCCCGACAGCAGCATCACGGTGCCGGTTTCGGCGATGGCGCAAAAGGCCTCCGTCACGCTTGCCCTGACGCCGCCCGCGGCCATGTCGGGGGCCGTCGCCATTCCACCGCCCGCCGCCATGCCCGCCCAATCGAGGGAGGCCAGCATTTTTCCGCCGCCCAATGTCACCTCGCCGGGCAGACCGCGCCCTTCGAGATATGCCGCCACCGCGGCGGGCGCTTCGCCGATATCGCCCAGCCGCTCCACCGTGGCCGCCGCCTTTTCCGCCATCTCCACGAACAGCTTCACCGCCGCCGCGCCCCGCACCCGCGCGCGCGCCGGAATGGTGGAGCGCGGGTGGGCCTTCATGCGCTGGCGCGGGCTTTCACCTCCTTGCTCCCGCGCTTCGCCGCCGCTCATCACGGCGGCCCGCCGCCGCCGCGCCGGTGGTTGCGCGGGCGGAGCCGCCTGCTTCCACATGGCGCTGAAGGTGCGCCCCGGCGGCGCGGGCAGCGCCCTTTGCGACTGCCAGCCCGCCAGCCCCGGCAGGCGCGCCACCTCGCCCCCGTCCGCCGCCAGTTTCCCGGCCAGCCGCAGCAGCCGCGCCCCCATGCCCGCCGCCAGCCCATGAAGCCGCCCCTTCCGCGCCAGCCAGGCCCAGCCCTTCAGCGCCGCCCGCTGGCCGGGCTTCACCGCGCCGCCCTCGAAGGCGCGCGCCCGCCACTTGCGGATGAGCGCCGGCAGCGGGATGCCCATGGGGCACACCTCGGCGCAGCGCCCGCACATGGTGCAGGCATCGACGATCTGCGCCGTCTCCTCCCTAATGCCGTGCAGGGCCGGGGTCAGCACCTCGCCCATCGGCCCCGGGTAAACCCCGCCGTAGGCATGGCCGCCCACCGCCGCGAACACCGGGCAGTGATTGATGCAGGCGGCGCAGCGGATGCATTTCAGGATGTCGGAAAACTCCCCGCCGTTGATGCGCCGCCGCCCGTTGTCGAGCAGCACGATGTGCATCTCCCGCGGCCCGTCAGCGTCGCCGCGCCGCGCCGGGCCGGTGAAGAAGCTGGTGTAGCTGGTGATTTCCTGCCCCGTCGCCGAGCGCGCCAGCAGGCGCAACACGAGGCTGGCGTCCTCGCGCGTCGGCACCAGCTTGTCGATGCTCGCCAGCACTATGTGAACCCTGGGCAGGGTGGCGCACAGGTCGCCGTTGCCCTCGTTGGTCACCAGCGCCAGCGAGCCGCTCTCGGCGATCAGCAGGTTGGCCCCGGTTATCCCCGCATCCGCCGTGGTGAAGGCGCGCCTCAGCACGCCCCGCGCCTCGTTGACGAAATCCTCCCTTTCGGCCAGCCGCCGTTGGGGCGGCAGCTCGCCGTGGGCGGCGCGGAAGGCCGGCTCTATCTCGGCCCGCGTCAGGTGAATGGCCGGGGCCACGATGTGGCTGGGCTTTTCGCCGCGCAACTGGATGATGTATTCGCCGAGGTCGGTTTCCACCACCTTGAAGCCCGCCCCCTCCAGCGCCGCGTTCAGCTCCACCTCCTCGGAGATCATCGACTTGCCCTTGACCACCAGCGGCGCGCCGCCGCCGCGGGCGGGCATGCCCTTGAGTATGTCGATGATGACGCGCCGCGCGGCGGCCGCGTCCGCCGCCATGTGCACCCTGGCCCCGGCAGCCCGCGCCCGCTCGCCGAAGGCTTCCAGGTATTCATCCAGGTTGTCCAGCACGTGCCGCTTTACCGCGGAGGCCTCTTCCCGCAGGCGCTCGAATTCCGGCAGGGCGGCCAGCGCCCTTGCGCGCTTGGCTATGAAGCCGCGCGGCACGTTGGCCAGCGCCCTTTGCAGCCGCGCGTCGGCGAGCGCCGCCCTTGTCCGCCGGCGGAAGGAGCCGCTCATGCCTCTTCCTCCCCACCTGTCTCCCCGCCCGTTTCCCCGCCGTCCTCGCCGATGGCCGCGCCGCTCACGCCGGCCAGCACCTCGGCGATGTGGAACACCCGCACGCCGATCCCCAGCCGCTTCATGCGCCCGGCGATGTTCATCAGGCAGCCCAAGTCAGGCCCCGTCAGCACCCTTGCCCCGGATTGCGCCACGTCGCGCGCTTTCAGCTCCGCCATGCGTCCCGACACCTCCGGCAGCTTCACCGAGAACAGCCCCCCGAAGCCGCAGCAGCTTTCCGCGTCGGCCAGCTCCACCAGCTCCAGCCCCTCGATGCTACGCAACAGGGCGCGCGGCGCTTCCCGCACCTTCAACTGGCGCAGCGCTGAGCATGAATCGTGATATGCCACCGCCCCGTGCCGCCAGCGCCCGGCCAACGGGCGCGCGCCATGGGCATGCAGGAACCCGGCAAGCTCGAAGGTGCGCGCCGCCAGATCGCGCGCCGCCGCTTCCTCCGGCTGTCCGGCGAAAAGCTGTGGGTAATGCACCCGCACCATGGCCGCGCAGGAGGCCGACGGCGCCACCACGTGGTCGAAGGGGGCGAATATCTCCACCATGCGCCGCGCCAGGGCCCGCGCGTCGCCGTCGTCGCCGGCGTTCCACGCCGGCTGGCCGCAGCATGTCTGGCCCGCGGGCACATGCACGCGAAAGCCCGCCGCCTCCAGCAGGCGCACGGCGGCGAACCCCACCTGCGGGCGCATGACATCCACCATGCAGGTGATGAAAAGAGCCACGTTTTCCATACCAATTCCCGCCCGCGGTAAAACCGGATCCCCGGCGCGTCCATTGCCATTACGGGATAACAGCTAACAGCCGGGCGGGCGAGAAAAAAGGCTTACCTGGAGGCGCGCTTGCGGCTCTTGCGGGAGTGATTGATTATGCCAAGGCGGCGCTTTGCCTCGCGCTCGCGCGCCTCGGCCAGCAGCGCCTCGTTCATGACGCCGCGCATGTAGGTCATGTGGCCGCGCGCCTCGGCGGCGGCCCGCTCCGGATCGCCCGACATTACCGCGTCGTAGATCAGCTTGTGCTTCTTGAACAGGTACATGCCGTGCGCCCCGTATTTCACCGCCAGGTCGCGGTTGTAGAACACTCCCTCGGAGAGCATGGAGAATATCGAGCGGATGGTCTGGATGAGCATGAGGTTGTGCGAGGCCTCGGCCACCGCCATGTGCAGATCGACATCCAGCTTGGCCTCCAGCTCGCGGTCATCATCGCGGGCGGCCTTTTCCATATTGGTGATGATGCCGGTGAGTATCTGGCGGTCGGTGTCCGTCGCCCTTACCGCCGCCCACGAGGCCGCTATCGCCTCCAGCTCGCCGCGGTATTCCAGGAAATCGCTGGTCGCCCGCGGGTGGCGGGAGAACAGGTCGATCATCGGGCGCGAGAACATGGAGCCCATGATGTCGGCAACATAGGTGCCACCGCCATGCTGGGAGTAGAGCAGGCCCTTTTCCTTTAGGTCCTCGATGGCGTCGCGCAGGGTGGGGCGCGAGACCTCCATGGCCTCGGCCAGTTCGCGCTCTCCGGGCAGCCGGTCGCCGGGGCGCAGGGTGCCCTCCAGTATCAGCTCCTCGATCTGACGCGCCGCCTCGCCAGCTACCTTGCGCTGGCTGATGGGAGAAAATATGCCGCCACTCACTGATCCCCTCCCTCTTGCATTCGCCCTGCGGGACGATTCCGACATATACTATAGTTTTATAGACTATAGTCTAATAGGGGAGGCCTGGCAATTCCATAAGAGGTAATATGAGTTTACCACTAATTGCTGAAAATGGCGGCGTTGATTTCTCGATAATGGAATGATGAATTTACCAGAAAAATCGGCACGATCAAATGAAAAGCGGCGGCCGCCATGGGCAGCCGCCGCCGTTTTTCGCCTTGCCGGTCTTTCGCCGCTACTTCTTGCAGTTTTCCTTGAGGAAGGCGATGACGTTGGCGATGTCCTCTTCCTTCTTCAGGCCGGCGAAGGCCATCTTGTTCTTGGGGATATATTTCTTGGGCTTTTTCAGGTACTCGGCGATGTTCTCCTCGGTCCACACCAGGCCTTCTTCGCCCTTGGCCTTCATGGCCTTGGAATACTTGAACTTCTCGACGCTGCCCGCCTTGCGCCCCACGACGCACACCAGGTAGGGGCCAACCTTGTTCTTCTCCTTGTCGACGAAGTGACAGGCCTTGCACTTCTTGAACACCTTCTTGCCCGCGGCGGCGTCGCCCGCCATGGCCTGCCAGGAAGGAACCGCCATCACCAGGGCGGCAGCCAGCATTATTTTCAGCTTCATTTTCCCTTTGACTCCTGAATAGATAGTCATCCGAACAACATGGAACAAATGCCCACGGTCTGATAGGCCCCCGAAAAAGGCATATCAATGGCCACGTATACAATAAATCGTGAGCCAATTGACCCCGGTGCCGCGATTTGCCGCGCGCCAAATGGTCATGACAACGAGGCAGGGGATGAGCCGTGCCGGGGCATGGCGTGGAAGCGCTTGCGCCACCATGCCGGAAAGCCAATGCCCAGGGGCGGGAAATGCCCTGACCACCAAACGGCGCCAGCACAGACCACCGGTTGGCAGAATACAACCTATATTAACTTTTAGATTGTATTACGTGGCGTCAACTTCCGCAAATGCCCGGGGAATCGGGCGTGGGTTCTTCACTTGCGCGGCCCGCCGGGGCTGTCCAGGCAAATCATGCCAACCTGAGGAGGAATGACGATGCTGTTCCGCTTTGATCCCGTTCATTTTGTCTCCGGCCTCATATTCTCGGTTGTCGTGGCCATTTTCATCTACTCGGCACAGACCCAGGTTTCCATTCAGGTCAGACAGCAAACATCCCCTCTTATCAAGGATTTTTCCATCGACGGCTCCAAGGCGGAAGATGTCAGCTACAGCGGTGAATATAACCTGGGGGATATCAGCCCCGCCTGGGTGGAAGGCCTGCGCGAAGTCAAGGGCGGCCTGATTTACCACGTGAAAATTGAGCCTTCCGACCTCAATGGGAGGCCGGGAATCATCGGCCAATTGAAGTATACATTGCAAAAAGAAGCCTGCGACGTCATGGAAATGAACGATCTGAAAAAAATAAAGATATACATAACTTCAGGGAAGAAAAAGATGAAGGGATTGTTCGTGAATGGGATTATATGCAGCCTCATCGAGCATGAAAGTTAATATGGCCTGGGCTCAATAAATGCGTGGACGCCAGTTCAGTTATCCGGCCTGGTTGGCAAGGAGCAGCCAATGCCCCAGTCACTGATAAAATACATCAATATCAATTCGCTGGCCCCTTTAATATTGCTGGTTATACTTGGCCTGAGGATGGCGGGATACGATCTTGGCATGGGGCCGCACGGAATCCCCATGCTGAAGGACCTGCGCAGCATGGAAGCCCCCAGGCAAGGCACGGAAGAAACCCATGAGGGCAGGCAAAAGAGCTTCCCGCTGACATATGAGGGGATATACGTACTGAGAAGCGTCGATCTCGCCAAGGTGGAAAAGGTGCTGATGCGGGAAAACTACCTTCTGGGGTATAAATATCTTTATTACGAGCTTCAGTTGAAGAAAAAATTCTTCCTGATGGCCGACACTGAAACCCTTGAACGCCTTGTCGGACAGACGGAAGAAGATGCCTGCAGGTTGCTGGGGGAAGGCCTGGATATCCACAGGGTGGTCTTCCACGTGGATACCGGCTTCATCGGCGGGGGAATGCGCTTTTTGTATTCAGAGGATCATTGCGACGATGATTGAGGCTGGCCGCGCCGCCCCCGGTTGAACTGTTTTCATGAATCCTCCTGGGCCTCGGTGGCGGCAAGTTTCCAGTTGGGGTCGGGGGAGGTCAGGTCGCGCTCGAAGGTCCACACGTCGGTGACGGTGGTCAGGCGGTTGGGGTCGCCCTCGATAACGTTGCCGCCGCTGTCCTTCAGGGCGGTGATTATCTTCGATACGAATTTCACCGTAATCGCCCCCTTGTTGCCC
>CAZXTT010000113.1:0-22501 GCA_964643775.1 uncultured Rhizobiaceae bacterium
CATCATGTCGTCGCCGGCGGTGACCGCCCGCAACGACAACGACATGGACAAGGCCATGCGGCTGATGATGAGCCACAAGTTCCGCCACCTGCCCATCGTGGACGAGCGGGGGCGGCTGTGCGGCATGCTGTCCATCCGCGATTGCCTGTCCATGCAGTTGCGCGACAAGGAGCTGGAGGCCAACGTGCTGCGCGACCAGATGATCGCAGCGCGTTTTTCCTGAGGCCTTGCCCGATCCCTCGGGGTCCCAGGGTCTGGTCTCAATCAATGCGCGGCCCCGTCTTGCGGGCGATGACGAGGAACTCGCGGTTGCCGTCCGCTCCCTTCACCGGCGAGGGGAGGAGGTGTCGTGGCGGCCAGCCCTCGGTGGTCAGCCAGCGGCTGATGCCGGTGACGACCTTTTCGTGAATTGCCGCGTCGCGCACTATGCCGCCCTTGCCGACGTGTTCGCGCCCGGCCTCGAACTGGGGCTTTATCAATGCTATCAGCAGCGCTCCATGGCGGGCCAGGGCGAGGGCCGCGGGCAGGGCCTTGCGCAGCGAGATGAATGATACGTCGGAGACGATCACGTCTAGCGGCTCGCCTATGTGGGCGGGGGAGAGATGGCGGGCATTGAGGCCCTCCAGGTTTACCACCGCCGGGTGATGGCGCAGCTCTTCGGCCAGTTGCCCGTGGCCCACGTCGATGGCATAGACGCGCCTTGCGCCGCGCTCCAGCAGCACCTGGGTGAAACCGCCGGTGGAAGCGCCTATGTCGGCGCAGACCGCGCCGCCGACATCCAGCGGCATGGCCTCGAAGGCGGCCAGCAGCTTGAGGGCGGCGCGCGAGACGTATGCGGCGGCGGCATCGTCGATGCTCAGGGCCGCGTCCCCGGCCACCATCTGGCCGGGCTTGCGGGCGGTTTCTCCGGCCACCCGCACGGCGCCACGGCGCACCGCGTCGGCGGCGCGGGCGCGGCTGGCGAACAACCCGCGCTCCACCAGCAGCCTGTCGAGCCGTCGCCGGGTCATGGGATCCTCCTCCTTACAGGCATCGGGCCGGAGCCGACATCGACCACCACCACTTTTTTCGGCCCCTCGCCGGTGAAGCGCACGCGCCTTCGCATGGCGGGGGTCAGGTAGACGACACCCGCGCCGTCTATCAGCATGGCCCGGGTTATGCCCATGCGGCGGGCTATGCGGGCCCACTCCTTCGGCCCGGCGACGGCCAGCGCGGTGGCCGCCGCGTCGGCCAATGCGCCGTTGGTGTGCAGGACGGTCACCGAGGCTATGTGGCGCACCGGCATGCCGGTGCGGGGGTCGATTATGTGGCCGTATTTTATTCCCTCGTTCTCGCGGTAGCGCAGGTAGTTGCCGGAAGTGTAGAGCGCCTCGCCGGAGGCCATCTCGATAGTGGCGACCACGCCCCAGTTCCTGGGGTCGCGGATACCGGCCACCCAGGGGCGCTTACCGTGGCGGCCAATGACATCGAGATCGCCGCCGGCGTTGACGATGGCGTTTTCCACCCCCGCCTCGCGCAGCCGCGCCATGGCCCTGTCCACCGCCTCGCCCTTGGCGAAGCCGCCGAAATCCAGCCCCACCGCCGTGTTGGTGGTGGAGACGATGTTGCCGTCGATGTGAATGTCCTTCATGGAGGGTTTTCTGGCCGCCAGGGCGCGGATCCTGTCGAGCGGCGGCGGGCCGGTGGGCAGCTCGTCGGAATGAAAGCCCCAGGCGGCTATTATCCGGCCGATGGCCGGGTTGAACAGGCCGTCCGAGATGTCGTGATAATGCCTGGCCTGGCGAATGAGCGGCAGCAGGAAGTCGCTGACCTCTCGCGGGCGGCCCGCCGCGAGGGCGGCATTGAGGCGGCTCAACTCGCCGGGTTTCCATGCGTGCCAGTCGCGGTGCATGCGGGCGAAATCGGCCTCGACGAGGGCAAGGCCCTTGCGCGCCGCTTCCTCGTCGGCGCCGTAAATGGTGATTTCGACAATGGTGCCGAAGACATCGAGCTTGCGCACCATCTCGCCTTGCGGCTGCCGGCGGCAGGCGGAGAGGACGGCGAGGGCGGCAAGGCCGATGGCGAGCAGTGAGAAGAGGCGTTTCATGGGGACAAGGTTATGCGCGTGGGAAAAATCGCGCAATTGGGCTCAAGGCTCATGGCGTCATGGCAAGGCGGAAGAAGCCGGGGATGGGCGGATGGAGGGCGGATGGGCGGATAAATGGAGCGGGCGACGGGGATCGAACCCGCGACCCCGAGCTTGGGAAGCTCGTGCTCTGCCAACTGAGCTACGCCCGCCAAGTGATACCGCTTACATAATCCCGCCGGGGCCTGTTGTAAATGCCACCGGGGGCATTCCCCGCTCACGGAGTGAAAAGGCCATTGAACAGCATGGGCTTTTCTGACAAACATGCCCGGCAATCAGACGCAGGGAGTTTTCGAGGGTAATCCGCCATGTTCATCCAGACCGAAGCCACGCCCAATCCGCAAACGCTCAAGTTCCTGCCCGGCAAGCCGGTGGTGGCCGGGCCGCCGCGCGATTTCACCTCGCCGGAGGAAGCGCAAAGCTCGCCGCTGGCGGGCCGCCTGTTCGCCCTCGACGGCGTGGAGGGGGTGTTCCTGGGTAGTGACTTCATATCCGTCACCAAGGCGGATTTCGCCGACTGGGCGCTGCTCAAGCCCGCCGTCATGGGGGCCATCATGGAGCATTTCATGTCCGGCGAGCCGGTCATCGAGGGCGAGGCGGAAGCGGCGAAGGAATTCTACGACGAGGCCGACAGCGAGGTGGTGGCGCAGATTAAGGAACTGCTGGACACGCGCGTGCGCCCGGCGGTGGCGCAGGATGGCGGCGACATAACCTTCCAGGGCTTCAAGGACGGCGTGGTATACCTGCAGATGGTCGGCGCGTGTTCGGGCTGCCCGTCGGCCACCGCCACCCTCAAGCAGGGGGTGGAGAACCTGCTGAAGCATTTCGTGCCGCAGGTGCGCGAGGTGCAGGAAGTAGCCGGGCCCGGCGGCGGCATGGGCGGCTCGTGCGGCATCTGAACCCCTCCTGAGCGCCGCCCGCCGGAGGCCCTGAAACAAGGAGTTTATCACCATGACCTGGGACGCCTGCGGCAAGGCCATATCCGAAGCGGCGCTGAAACAGATATTCCTCGAGGCGCGCACATACAACGGCTGGCGCGACGAGGAAGTCAGCGACCAGTGCCTGCGCCAGATTGTCGACCTGATGAAGATGGGGCCGACCTCCTTCAACTGCCAGGCCATCCGCATACTGTTTCTCAAGTCGCGCGAGGCCAAGGAGCGGCTGAAGCCCTTTCTCATCGAGGGCAATGTCGAGAAGACCATGAGCGCGCCGGTGGTGGCGGTGCTGGCGTATGACATGGAGTTTCACCAGCGGCTGCCGGAATATTTCCCCTTCATGGACGCCAAGGTGTTCTTCGAGGGCAACGAGGCGCTGATCGAGGAGACGGCGTTCCGCAACGGCACCTTGCAGGCGGCCTATTTCATCATCGCGGCGCGCGCCCTGGGGCTGGATTGCGGCCCCATGTCGGGGTTCGACGCCGAGGGGGTGAACGGGGAATTCTTCGCCGGCACTTCGTGGCGGGTGAACTTCCTGTGCAATCTCGGCCACGGCGACCCGGAGAGCCTGTTCCCGCGCGGGCCGCGCCCGGATTTCGAGGACATCGCCGAGATCGCCTGAGGCGGCGGCAAGCGGGTGCGCGGGCCAGGCGCGGGCGGGACAGGCGGCGGACACGGGGCCGCTCACGGGCGGCGGCGATACATTCAGGGAGGCGCTGATGCTGGTTCTGGGAATGGATACCTGCCTGCAGGCCTGCTCGGTGGCGCTGTGCGACCGGGCCAGCGGCGAGGTGCTGGCGCGGCGCTTCGAGGCCATGGAGCGCGGCCAGGCGGAGCGGCTGGCCGACATGGTGGACGAGGTGATGATGGAGCGCGACGACCCCTATGACAAGCTGGCCTTCATCGCCACCACGCGCGGGCCGGGGTCGTTCACCGGGGTGCGCATAGGGCTGTCGTTCGCGCGCGCCCTGGGCACGGTGCTGGAAATACCGGTGACCGCCATGACGACGCTGGAGGCCATCGCCCGCAACGTGACCCACAATCCCGAGCGGCTGCCGGTGGCGGCCGTCATCGACGCGCGCCGCGAGGAAGTTTACATGCAGGTTTTCGACGCCGAATTCGCGCCGCTGACGGAGGCGGCGGCGATCGGGGTGAGCGAGGCCGCCGGCCACCTGCCGCCGGGGCCGTGCCTGCTGGCCGGTTCCGGCGCGGCGCTGCTGGAGGATGCCGAAAGGGGGCGGGTCATGTCCGAGGCGCAGGCGCTGCCGGATGCCGAGGTGGTGGCCTTGCATGCGCCGGTCGATCCGGCCCCGCAGAAACTGCCCGATCCGCTATACCTGCGCCCGGCGGACGCCAAGCCGCAGGGGCCGCTGGACAATGTCGTCAATTGATGCACGGCCTGCGCGGCCGGGCAGGCAGGCGCGCCCATGAACGAGATAACCACCAGCGAAGCCGGAGAAGAGGCCGCCGGATTGCTGGCCGAGCTGCACCGGCTCGCCTTCGCGGACGGGCAGGAATGGAGCAGCGATGCCTTCCTTGAAATGCTGAAGACCCCGGGGACGGCGGCGCTCATCGCCGGCATGGGGGAGCGGCCGCTGGGGATGGTGGTATTTCGCGAGGTAATGGACGAGGCGGAAATAATCACCATCGGCGTGCTGCCGCAATGGCGCGGGCGGGGAGTGGGCAAACGGCTGCTGGCGGCGGCACTGGCGGGCATGGCGATGAACGGGGCGCGGCGGGTGTTCCTGGAGGTGGCGGAGGACAACGCGGCGGCCATTGCCCTTTACGAGAGCGCCGGGTTTGTTTTCATCGGCAGGCGCAAGGGATATTACGCCCGCTCCGGTGGCAAGGCCGTGGACGCCCTGATGATGACGCATGCCTTCAACGAGGGCTGCGGATGCGACGATGGATGAGGGGCGCGGGGCAAGGATATTCCTTGCCTTGGGAAAGACATGACGTTTATATGAATGCTGATATGTCGATACATAAAAACAGCATGATCGCATTCATCGGGGTTGACGGTTTCAAGGAGGGAGAGCGTTAAATGGCTCATATAGTTGTAATTGGCGCGGGCATCGGGGGCATTCCAACCGCATATGAACTGAAGGGGGTTGTGCGGCCGGAAGACAAGATCACGGTTATCAACAACCGGCCGTATTTCCAGTTCACGCCATCCAATCCATGGGCCGCCGTCGGCTGGCGCAAGCGCGAGGACATCACCATCGACATGGCGCCGGTGTTCGCCCGCCACGGCATCAACTTCATCGCCAAGGAAGTAAAGAAGCTCGACCCGGAAGGGAGCCGCCTGGAGCTGGAAGGCGGCGAGGTGGTGGAATACGACTACCTGGTCATCGCCACCGGGCCGCGGCTGGCCTTCGAGCGCGTCGAGGGGCTGGGGCCGGAGGGCGGCCACACCCACTCGGTATGCACCATCGACCACGCCGAGAAGGCCTATTCGGACTGGGAGAAGTTCTGCGCCGACCCGGGCAACATAGTGGTGGGCGCGGCGCAGATGGCCTCGTGCTTCGGCCCGGCCTATGAATTCGCCGCCATCATGGACACCGACCTGAAAAAGCGCGGCATCCGCCACAAGGTGCCGATGACCTTCGTCACCTCGGAGCCCTATGTCGGGCACCTGGGGCTGGGCGGCGTCGGCGACACCAAGGGACTGCTGGAATCGGAATTCCGCGACCGCAACATCAAGTGGATAACCAACGCCCGCATCGACAAGGTGGAAGAGGGCAAGATGTTCGTCACCGAGCTGGACGGCGACGGCAACGAGAAGAAGAAGCACGAGCTGGATTTCAAGTTCTCCATGATCCTGCCGTCGTTCGCCGGGGTGGACGCGGTGTTCGGCATCGAGGGGCTGACCAATCCGGGCGGCTTCATCATCGTGGACGAGCACCAGCGCAATCCCAAGTACCAGAACATCTTCGCCGTCGGCGTGTGCATCGCCATCGCGCCGCTGGAGGAGACGCCGGTGCCGGTGGGCGTGCCGAAGACGGGTTACATGATCGAATCCATGGTCACCGCGGCGGTGGAGAACATCGGCGAGCTGCTGCGCGGCGGCCAGCCCTCCAACCGCCCGACGTGGAACGCCATGTGCCTGGCGGACCTGGGCAACACCGGCATGGTGTTCTACGCCAAGCCGCAGAACCCGCCGCGCAACGTCAACTGGTCAACCTCCGGCAAGTGGGTGCACCTGGCCAAGATCGCCTTCGAGAAATACTTCCTGCGCAAGGTGCGCAAGGGCGTCTCGGAGCCGTTCATCGAGAAATACCTGCTGGGCATAATCAAGATGCACCGGCTGAAATAAGTGGTGCTTGCCACCATCGAGCATTCATGAAGGCCGCCCACCCGGGCGGCCTTTTATCATTCGTGTCAACTTCCGGTTAACCGCGCCGCAAGTCCTGGTGGGCTGGTAACACGTCCTTTACGCTGTTGGTTGCATAATATCCGGCCAGGAACGCATCCGCGTGCCCGCGAGCCTTGCGCGCATGGCTCACGGGCGCCGGGCGAGCGTTCGGCATCGACCGTGAAATAAGTGTTTGCAAGGGCCAGACCATGACCATCAAAAGCCTCGTTACTTCCTTCCTGCGCAACAAAAGGGGCAATACCGCCATTCTGTTCGCCCTCTCCCTGGTGCCGCTGATCGGGGCAGCGGGAGGAGCGATGGACATGATGCGCATGTACAGCTTCAAGACGAAGGTGCAAGCAGCGGCGGATGCGGCGGCGCTGGCCGGAGCCTCGGCGGTCGGCAAGACGGAAGAGGAGCGCCGCCAACTGGTCCTGGATGCCTTCCAGAGCAACCTGCATGTTCCGGGAGTTCGCTTGAAGGAAACACCGGCCGTCAACATCAGCGCCGACAAGGTGACCGTGGATGCGATGCTTGAGGCGCGCACGACGTTCCTCCGGTTTGCCGGCCTGAATTCCCTGGATATCGGCGTTCATTCGGTGGCGCGGCGCAAGGTTGGGAACCTGGAGCTGGTGCTGGTGCTCGATAACACCAAGTCGATGGCAGGCAGCAAGCTGACCACCCTCAAGACCGCGGCCAGTGATCTTGTCGACAACATTTATAATTACGCAGAGGGCGGTAACATCAAGACCGCCATCGTGCCATATTCCATTTATGTAAATGTCGGCAAGGACAAGCGTGGTGAATTCTGGCTTGACGCACCCGAAGACGAAGACATTTACCATCCGGCCAGCGGCCAGTGCTGGAATTACAAAAAAACTAACTGCCGCATGGAAATATGCTGGCGTTGGAGCGACGGCCTGTCGATGAGCTATTCATGTGAGAGGTGCGACTGGGTGAAAGACACACCGAGGCCGTGTAATGGCTGGACACAGAGTATTCGCTGGCATGGCTGCGTCGGCTCGCGCCCTTACCCACTGAACACGCTGGACGAATCATATTCGACGAGCAAGGTGCCGGGCAAGGCCAATGTCCTTTGCCAGCGGCCGATCACACCGCTGACCACCGACAAGAATGTATTGGCCAATGAAATCTCCAGGCTTTCCGCCGATGTTAACGGCACCTACATACCCGGTGGACTGGCCTGGGGGTGGCGGGTGCTGAGCCACGTGGAGCCATTCACCGAAGGCGCCAACCCGGCGGTCAACAAGATTTCCAAGGCCATGGTGCTGATGACAGATGGCAAGAACACGTGTGATCCGAATTATTCCAACGGCAAACACAGTTGCGGCAGCGGCAAGGGCAGCGTCGCCGACACCCTGACCGCGGAACTGTGCACCAATATCAAGGCCGCGGGGATACACATCTATACCGTGGCTTTCGCCGTCAACGACAACGCCACGCGCGACATGCTGAAAAGCTGCGCCAGCAATGCGGCCAGCTATTTCGACGCCAGCGACAACGCCGCCCTGCTGGCCGCTTTCCAGGATATTTCGCGGGCCCTGGGCAAGGTGTTCCTGTCGGAATAAGCCTGCGGCCACGACAAGCATGAAAGGCCCGGAAGCAGCGATGCTTCCGGGTTTTTTCTTGTCATTCCCTCCCCGGCCGCGAGGGCAATGGATCGCGCGAAAGGATGACAAGTAAGCGCCGATGGCGCTTTTCATTGGCAGTCTGCTGAAGAACCGTGGTGGTTCAGCAGACTGCAAGGGCGTTTTTCCTGTCAGATTGGATCATTCCGGCGGGCTATATTGCGCCATCGGTGGCGCAATATTCTCTTGCCGACAGCGCCACTATTGGCTGCGGAGCAACGCCTGCCGCTGGCACGAAAACGCTACACCATAATTCGTAAAAACACTCCGCGAAAGTTCTCATGCAACATTAGGGTCTGAACTCAATAAATGCATGGATGCCAGACCCTAAAAGCCCCGCGGGGAGGGTTGTCTCCCTGCGGGGCCGGGTGATGGCGGCGCGGTGGCGCGCTCACATGTTCCACTTGCTGGTGACGTTGATGATGGCCGGGCCCAGAACGACGATGAAGATGACCGGCAGGAAGAACATGATCATGGGCACGGTCAGCTTCGGAGGCAGGGCGGCGGCCTTCTTTTCCAGCTCGGCCATGCGGTCATTGCGGTTTTCCTCGGCCAGCACGCGCAGGGAATGGCCCAGCGGCGTGCCGTGTTTTTCCGACTGTATGAGGGCCGTGGTAACCGCCTTGACGGTGGGCAGGCCGGTGCGCTTGGCGAGGTTGACGAAGGCGGCGGTGCGGTCGCCGAGATAGGACAGCTCGGCGAGGGTATATTGCAGCTCTTCGGCAAGCGGCACCGAGGAGCTTGCTATCTCCGCCGATACCTTGTGCAGGGCCTGCTCTATGGACATGCCGGATTCGACGCAGATCAGCATCAGGTCAAGAGCGTCCGACCAGGCCAGCTTGATGGACTCCTGGCGCTTGGTGATGCGGTTGGTGACGATGATGGCGGGCAGGTAAAAGCCGAAGCCCGCGCCCGCCAGCGCGGCGACGAGGCGCATCATGGGCTCCACCTTGTTGGGCAGCGCCCCCACGTAGACATAGACGACGATTCCCATGACGATGGGCGCTATGACGCGCGCCGCCAGGTATGAAACGAGGTGTTTCTCTGTCCGGTAGCCGGCGCGGCGCAGCTTTTCCCGCGCCGCGTCGCCTTCCAGCAGGCTTTTCAGGTTGAGCGCATCGACGATCTGGCGGGCCAGCCCCTCGGGCTTTTCGCCGCGCAGGGAGGCGGCCTTGTTCTGCTGCTTCATTTCCGCCTTCTGGCGGGCCCGCATCTGCTCGCGCTCGGTGGTTACGAGGTCGGCCTTCTTCTTGATCGTCTGCTGCTCGAAAAAGGGAGCTATGACCGTGATGGCGGTCAGGAAGACCAATCCGGCGATGATCAGCGGAAGTATGTTCTCAGGGCTCAGCAAATCCATGACGGCAACCTCCTCACACCTTGAAATTGATCATCTTGGCCATGATCGCGACACCGGTAGCCATGGACAAAACGGAGCCGATAACCAGGTAATTGCCGATGGCGGTGTTCCACAGCGGATTCAGATACCCGGGATTGAGGACGCTGAGAGCGCCCATGATGATGAATGGCAACGAGCCGATGATGGCCGCGGATGCCTTGGCCTCCTGTGATACGGCCTTGACCTTCTGCTTCATCTTCTTGCGGCCGCGCAGAACACGCGAAAGGTTGCCCAGGGTTTCCGACAGGTTGCCGCCGGTTTGCCTTTGAATGCTGATGACGATGGACAGGAAGTTCACCTCCGGCAGGGGCATGCGCTCATACATGCGCTCGATGCCCTGTTCTATGGGGATGGAAACCTTCAGTCCCTCGACGACCATGGTGAATTCCGGCCCGATGGGAGGCGGCATTTCCCTGGCGATGGTGGCCATGGCGTCGGCCAGCGGCATGCCGGAGCGCAGGCCGCGCACGATGATGTCGATGGCGTCGGGGAGGTCATGGAGAAACTTCTGCTGGCGGCGGTTGGCCAGGAAGGAAATATACCACAGGGGCAGGCCAACGGCGCCAACCACGAAGGCCCCGGCGGCGGAGAGGATGCGCATGCCGGGGGCCAGGACTCCGCCGAGCGCCAGATAGGCGCCGAGGGCGATGACGAGGCCGATGAGAGCCGAATAGGCGAAGAACTGCTTCTCGTTGACGGTCAGCCCGGCGCGCTGCAGCCGCACCTTGAGGGTGAGCTTGCGCTTGCGCTCGCGCTCCTGCTCCTCGAGCTTCTTGAGGCTCTCCTCGATCTGCTTGCGGCGGCCATCCCTCTTGCTGTCGCCAAGGCGGTCTATCAGGCTTGCGGCTTTTTCCCTTTTCTCGCTCTTCGAAGAACCGGCCACCCTGGCTATGCGCTTGTCCGGATCCGGAGAACGGGAAAGAAGCATGGAAAGCAGCACGTAGCCCGCGGCGCCGGCGGCCAGGGCCACGACCGTCATGGCAATGAGGATCATCATCTGGTTGTCCATTGCCGGGTTTCCTCCAGCGTGTTCTTCAGTTCAGGCCACGCCCGGTGGCGGAGTGATGAAAGGGGCTGGCCACCGTGGCCCGCCCAATGCTTTTGCCAGCGGTGACCGGCACCCCGTGACGGGCCCCGATCAGCTGTCATCATTGCGGCTTTCCGCCCTTTCCAGGGCTTCCGCCAGGCGCACCTCCTCGCCGTAGTAGCGGGCGCGGTCCCAGAAGGCCGGGCGCGCTATGCCGGTGGAGCGATGGCGGCCGATGACCTTGCCGTTGGCGTCCTCGCCCTCTATCTCGTAGACGAAGAGATCCTGGGTGATGATGACATCCCCCTCCATGCCGGTGACCTCGGTGATGTGGGTTATCTTGCGCGAGCCGTCGCGCAGGCGCGAGGCCTGGATGATGACGTCGATGGAGCCGGTGATCATCTCGCGGATGGTCTTCGACGGCAGCGAGAAGCCGCCCATGGTGATCATCGATTCCAGGCGAGAGAGAGCCTCGCGCGGCGAGTTGGCGTGGAGGGTGCCCATGGAGCCGTCGTGGCCGGTGTTCATGGCCTGCAGGAGGTCGAAGGCCTCGGGCCCGCGCACCTCGCCGACGATGATGCGCTCGGGGCGCATGCGCAGGCAGTTCTTGACCAGGTCGCGCATGGTCACCTCGCCCTCGCCCTCGAGGTTCGGCGGGCGGGTTTCAAGGCGCACCACGTGCTCCTGCTGCAATTGCAGCTCGGCGGCGTCCTCGCAGGTGATGATGCGCTCTTCCTCGTCGATGAAGCCGGTGAGACAGTTGAGCAGCGTGGTCTTGCCGGAGCCGGTGCCGCCGGAGATCAGAACATTGCAGCGCACGCGGCCGATGATGGCGAGGATCTCCGCTCCTTCCGGGGTGATGGAGCCGAACTTCACCAGATCGGAGAGCTTCAGCCGGTCCTTCTTGAACTTGCGGATGGTGAGGGCGCAGCCGTCGATGGCCAGCGGCGGGGCGATGACGTTGACGCGCGAGCCGTCGGCGAGGCGGGCGTCGCAGATGGGGCTGGCCTCGTCGACGCGGCGGCCCACCTGGGAGACGATGCGCTGGCAGATGTTGAGCAACTGGGCATTGTCGCGGAAGCGTATGCCGGCGTTCATCATCTTGCCATCGACTTCGATGAAGCACTTGTCGGCGCCGTTGACCATGATGTCGGCGATGTCGTCACGGGCCAGCAGGGGCTCCAGCGGGCCATAGCCCAGAACGTCGTTGCATATGTCCTCGAGCAGCTCTTCCTGCTCGGCGATGGACATGGCGACGTCCTTGATGGCGATGATCTCATTGACGATGTCGCGGATCTCGTCGCGGGCGCTCTCGTTGTCCAGCTGGGTGAGCTGGGTGAGGTCGATGGCGTCGATGAGAGCGTTAAAGATCTCCGACTTGATATTGTAGTAGTCCTCGGAGCGCTCCATGACCTTGGGGTTGGCCGAGGGCTCTTCCTTTTCCGGCGCGGGAGCAGCGGCGGCGGCGCCGAAACCGGCGGCCGCCGGGGCTTGCGGAGCCTCCGGCATTCCCGGCATGGCAGGCGCGGCAGCCGGGGCCTGAGGCGTTTCCGGCATGGCCGGAGCGGCAGCCGGAGCCTCCGGCATTCCCGAAGCGGCGGCCGGGGCCTCCGGCATTCCCGGAGCGGCGGCCGGGGCCTGTGGCATTTCCGGCATGGCCGGAGCGGCGGGCATGCCGGGAGCAGCGGGAGATGGCGGCATTCCCGGCATGGCCGGTGAATTCATCACCGGGGGATTTGCAACCCCGGCGTCCGGGTAAGGCGCGCCCGGCTGCGCAGGCGCGGCGGGGGCGGCGGGATGAGGCGCACCCACCTGCGCCATTTGCGCCGTGGGGTGTTCGGGAACGGCGGCCCCGGGCGATGCCGGGGGTTGTCCGTTGTTGTCACCTCGCTTGCCAAACATCTCTATTTACCCTTTGACTTCAATTACTTACTTTTCTTCTTCAGCTTGTCCAGAAGGGGCTTGAAGAGAGAACCGCCCTTTTTGTCTTCCGGCTCCTCGATATCGAGCAGGCGGCGGGTCAGTTTCTCGAACTCCTGGGCCGCCGGTGACTTGGGCGCCACCTGGGGGATCATCTTTCCGGCATTGAGGGCCTGGCCGAAAACCTTGGCGTCGAAGGGAATGACCGAAGCCACCTCAAGCCCCACGGCGGAACTGAACTTGGCGAGCGGAATCTCCGGCCGGCCACCCATTTCCGCCTGGTTGATGACCAGCAGGGGAGGCTCGTCGGAGGGCCGCACGGACTTTATGTTGTCAACCAGCGACTTGGTGTTGCGCAGGGCGGCCAGCTCCAGGGTGGAGACGATCACCAGCTTGTCCGTCTGGGAAAGCACGACCTTCATCCAGTCCGACCAGGTGGTCGGCAGGTCGATAACCGTGCAGGGGGTGGTGGAGCGCAGTATGTCGATGATGACATCGAGGGTTTCGCCGGGAATGTCCGTCACCCTGTCGACGGAAGCCGGGGAAGCCAGCAGCATCAGGCGCTCGGAGCACTTGTGCAGCAGGCGGTCTATGAAGGTGCTGTCCAGCCTGTCCTTGGAGGAAAGGGCGTCGATTATGCCCTGGGCCGGATCGGCGTCGAAATCGAGACCGGCGGTTCCGAAGGCAAGGTCGAGATCGGCGATGACGGTGCCGGAGCCGTGCTTCTCCGACATGAGCCAGGCGATATTGTGAGCTATGACGGAAGAGCCGACACCACCCTTGGCGCCCATGAAGGTCACCACCTTGCCGATTACCGCGTTTTCGCTGGCGAACTGCCTGGAGAAAGAGGCCAGAACCTGGGCGGTGGAAAACGGCGCGGTTATATAATCGCTGATGCCCTGGGCGATCAGCGACTGGTAGAGATTGATGTCGTTGACATGACCCAGCACAATGACCTTCGTCTCCGCGGAGCACACCTGCGACAGGGCGCTCAGCGAGGCGATCAGCTGATCCGGCGCGGCGGACGATTCGACGACCAGCAGGTTGGGGGTCGGCGTCTGGGCGTGATATTGCGCCGCGGCGGCGATGCCACCGGAGTAAATCTGGGTGTGAGTGCGCATCATGCGCCGGTCGGAGACGACGGCCTGCATGACGGCGACGGTTTCCGGCCTTTCGCAGAAAACCTCGACGGTGATGCGCGGCAGGGGCGGGATATTCTCGCCGCTGGCGGCTGGCATCATGACTTGCGGATTGTTCATGGTGTGCATCCCCGAATTAGTTGGCCTTCGCGTCCTTGACCGAAATCTTGGACTGGCTGGATTTGGCCGAGTTGAAGTCCTCGCGTTTGCGGAACTTGTTGACGGCCTTGATGCGGCTGTTGATGTCAGCCGGTGTCATGGCGCGCGGCTTCTGGAAATCTTCCGGGTTGTCCACCATGGCGGCGATATTGTGCTGGGTCGAGCAGCCGAAGCCGGGCATGGGGCGGTTGTCGGCGGTTTCGGTTACCGGACGCGACCACATATCATCACAGCTCTTGGTGACGGCGAACTTGCGCGCGTAGGAAATCTCCAGGGAATTGGCAGATCCGGTGACGTGGTGAATGCGCTCTGGCGCCACGCCCATCCTGACCAGCAGGCGCGTTACATGAGCTGCCTTCACGTCGGCGGTGACCGAAGAAGCAGGACGGCGGACGTAAACCGGCGTGGACAGGGAGGCGCTCTTGTATGCCAGGCGGCGCACGGCGTCTATTTCCTCGCTGGTCAGGCGGGAACCGGCAACCGGTATTTCAAGCCTGACCTTGCCGTCGGCGACGTCGATCGGATAGATCTGGTGCGGCAAATCAGGGACATATCCCTTGCTGCGCTCGTCATAAAACTTGCCGGTGCAGCCGCTCACGGCCAGGGCCGCCGCCAGGGCCACCATCGTTTTCATTTTCAGGTTACTCATCTTTCAAACTCCCGAACTTGTGACAGCGGCGCTCATTCGACGATGAACCCGATATCGCCGTGATAAACCATGCCCGAACCCTTGCCGCCGGAGGGCTTGCCATAGATCCGGTGCAGACGGCCGAGGAACAGAGTTTGCTGGTCGGAAGCGATGTTCAGCTTGTCCAGCGGGGTGGTCAGTTTCTTCTCGCTCACCGGGTTGACGATGTAGGGGGTGACCATGATCATCAGCTCCGACTCATCGCTCTGGAAATCACGCGAGCGGAAGAGAGCGCCGAGAACCGGCAGGTTCTTGAGCGCCGGCACGCCATCTATGTTCTGCTTGGTCTGCTGGCGGATCAGGCCGCCGATGACCAGGGTGCCGCCGGAGGGCATTTCCACCGTGGTTTCGGCCTTGCGCACCTCGAACCCGGGGATGGCGTAGTTGCCGACCGGAATGGAGAACTTGTTGCTGACCTCGCTGACCTCGGTGTTGATCTTCAGGGAGATGCGCCCTTCCGACAGCACCAGGGGAGTAAAGCCAAGGGAAACGCCATAGGGCTTCATTTCATAGGTGTAGCTGCCCTCGGCGGGATCATACGAACTGATGACCGGCACTTCGCCACCGGCCAGGAACTTGGCCGCCTCGCCGGAAACGGCGGTCAGCGTGGGTTCGGCGAGCAGACGCATCAGGCCGTCGCGCTCCAAGGCGCGCAGCACGGCCCCGTTGGAGCCCTTGGAGAAGCCAAAACCGGGGCCTCCCATGCCCAGGCTGTAGAGGGTGGAGTTGGCCGAGTAGCCCAGCTGCGACCCCAGGCCCTGCCCCAGCGAGAAGGGGTTGGTCATCAGCACCTGGGCGGTCATGCTGCCAGAGGTGAATACCTTGTTCCAGTTGATGCCGAGCTGCTTGGAAACGGTGCGCTGCACCTCGGCGACCCGAACCTTGAGCATGACCTGGTCCTTGCCGGATACGGTGATCGAGTTGACCACCTTGTCCTTGTCCTCGCCGTTTCCAAAACGGCCGGCAAGCTCCATGGCCGTGGTAGCCTCGGCGGTATTGCGCGCCATGCCGGTCAGCAGCAGCTTGTCGCCCACGCGCTCCACCTTTATCTTCGAGTCGGGAAGCACGCGGTCGAGCAGTTTCTGCAGGGCGGCTATGTCCTCGGACACCTCGACATCGAGCGACAGGATCGGGTTGCCGCGGGCATCGAGGAAGTGAATGTCCGTCTGGCCGGACTTCTTGGAAAAAATATAGACCATGCGCCGGGAGCGGATCACCGCGTCCGCGATGGCGGGATTGCCGATGAGCACATCGGAAGCCCCGCGCGGCAGGCGGACGATGGCCGACTTGTTCAGCGGCAGGCGCAGGAAGCGCTTGAGAGCCGCGGCCTCGGCGCGGGGAGTGTCCACCAGCGGCATGGCCGGCAGGAGAGCCGCGGCGCCGGCAGTCAGGACGAGGGCCGCCAGGGAGGCGCGCAGGGCGCGGCGGGCGATATTGGCAGGATGCTTGTTCATCTTTTCAACCCGTTTGAAGTGTCAGTTTCTGACCTGTCTGGTCATGACGCCGGAGCGCAAAACGCGGACATCACCACCAGCGGCGAATTTCGGGGACAGATGCGGCATGTCATCATGCAGCTGCTCGCTTTCGGCCAGCGAACGCAGAACGAGGGTCAGTTGCCCCATGTTCTCGGCGCGGGCGATGGCCTTGGCCTGTTCCGGGGTGAGCTCCAGGGTGGCGGTCTTTATGGATCTGTCGGCAACCTTGTCGCCGTTCTTGCCCTTGGTCGCCTTGATGGTCGTCTGGTCGATGGCCAGGACGCGAACGTTGCTGAGAACAACGTCGGCAAAGGAATTCCCCTTGTTCCTGCGCACCAGCAGCACGTCCACCCGGTCATTGGGACGAATGAAACCACCAGCGCCGGTCTCCACCGACACGCGCACGGCGATGGCGCGCATGCCCTTCTTCAGGGTCATGGCGAGGAAGCCGCTGTTGGCCATCAGGAACTTGCTGGCGATCACCGGCTCGCCCTCGATCATGGGCGCGCGGGCGCGGGCTCCGTCATTGGTGAACTTGCTGATGGCGTCGGGCTGGCGCTCCCTGGTTATCATCTTGCCGCTGACGGCCTTTTTCGGCCAGTCGGCCCATTTCAGGTCCTGGGCCCTGATGGAAGTGCCGATTTCTATGTCACGCGCCGCGACGAGGACCTTGGAGTATTCCACCTTGTCCTTGACGACAACCCTGGTCTTGGGCTTCTCGACGGTCAGCGTGCTCTTTACCCAGAACAGCGCGCCCAGGGAAATGGCCAAGGCTCCGGCCAGTTGTATTATGCGTGTTTTATCCATTTGTCATCCGTCCTGAATATCCGCGAGGCGGCCGGGCCACCGGGCGGAAAGGGGAAGATCCGCTTTTTGCTGCCCCTGAATGTCGCCCAAAATCCTCAAGGTATGGTTAATGAAATTCTTTTCCCCGCAAGGGCCGTTGCGAAAATGGAAACCATGCCTGCGGGAGAGGGGGTTTGGCCCACCATGGCCGGAAGGATACGGCGGCCTGGCCCTTTCAGGGACGGCATGAAAAAACCCGCGGGGTTGCCGCGGGTTCTTGTGTCTGATGTTTGCCAAATGGCCGGAAGATGCTCAGGATCCGAGGATGAACGGCGACCACCATGTCTGGGGATAGGTTATCAGGGCCCCGGCGGCTATGGCCACGCCATATGGCAGATCGGGCTTTTTCTCCAGCATCTTCTGGCCCGCGCCCTCGCTGGCCCAGACACCCACCTCGACGGTAAGCTTTCTCCATATGAAGGAAATTATGGCCAGCAGCCCCCCGGCCAATGAGGTCATGATGAAAAAGGTGATCATGTATTCTCCGCCATCGCCCCAGCCCAGCCAGATGGCGGCGGCCGGGATCATCTTGGCGTCACCGCCGCCGAACAGGTTGAGGGCGAAGATGGTAAAGCCCAGGGCGAAAGCCGCGCCGAAGGCCGCCAGGTGCCAGACCATGACTTCCAGCGGCATGCCGGCGATGAGGGCAACCGGGAAGAAGCTTCCGGCGATGGCCAGGTTCAGCCAGTTGGGAATGCGCAGGGTGCGGATATCGCTGATGGCGGCATAGGTCACCAGAATCGGAAACACCGTGAGGACGAGAATGGTGGCGAGGGTGGTCATGTGCGGGCTCCTGATGCACCTGGGTGGGAAACGATCTGGCGGCCATTGTGGGGCAGGGATGTAAAATCACCGTTAATGAGCGGCGGCGCAGGTTGGGGTATGGATGGACTCAATAAATGCATGGCGCCAGGGGAGCGAGGCTATTGCCAAGCGGGGCGGTTTTCACTATAAGCCCATGATCCCGGCTGGCCGCAGATGGCCGGCGCGGGGTTTTTGCAATGCATCCGTCCGGCTGAACAAGGGCTGCCGCGGCGGATGACGAACGCCAGACCCGAGGGCGGCAAGAAGACTTCGCCGCCGCAAGAGGAGAAAGAGCGAAATGCCCAAGATGAAGAACAAGGCCGCGGCGAAAAAGCGGTTTCGGTTCACCGCCACCGGCAAGGTGCGCTCCACCCAGTCCGGCAAGCAGCACGGCATGATCAAGCGCACCAACAAGCAGATCAGGAATCAGCGCGGCACGACCATCCTCGCCGAGGGTGACGCAAAGATCGTGCGTAAGCTGATGCCGTATCGCTGATCGCTGAACCGTTCGCTCTCTTTATATATAAAGAACACGCTTTTTCGAGGAGACCACGAGAATGTCCCGTGCAGCCAAGGGTGGGCCTCGCGCCCGCGCCAGACACAAGAAGGTCATAGCCCAGGCCAAGGGCTATTATGGCCGCCGCAAGAATGTTTACCGCGTCGCCGTGCAGGCGGTGGAGAAGGCCGGGCAGTATGCCTACCGTGACCGCCGCCGCCGCAAGCGCGCCTTCCGCTCGCTGTGGATCCAGCGCATCAACGCCGCCTGCCGCGAGCTGGGCTTCACCTACGCGCGATTTATCGACGGGCTCGGCAAGGCTGGTATCGAGATCGACCGCAAGGTGCTGGCCGATCTCGCCGTGCGCGAGCCCGAGGCCTTCAAGGCGCTGGTCGAGAAGGCCAAGAGCGCGCTCGCCTGAACCGGGCGGGCGTCCGCGAGGGGCGCAACACATCACGATACGAGCCAGGGCCGGGTCCGCAATGCTCACACCGGATGAGCATGCGCCCGGCCCTTGTTTTTCCACCACGGCAAGAAACAGACGGAAAGACCGGCCATGAGCGAGGAGCTTGAACGACTGAAGGCGCGCTTCAGCGAAGCCATAGCGGCGGCGCGAAACGAGGCGGAGCTGGAGGAGGCGCGCATAGCGGCGCTGGGCAAGAAGGGCGAGATCAGCCAGTTGATGAAGGGCCTTGGCAAGCTCGACCCGCGGGAGCGCAAGGAGCGCGGGCAGGCGCTCAACAGGCTCAAGGGTCACATCGCGGAGCTGATAAACGAGCGCAAGCGGCAGCTCAGGGAAGAGGCGCTGGAAGCGCGGCTGGCGGACGAATTCACCGACGTCACCCTGCCCGCGCGCCCCGAGAGCGCCGGCGCGGTGCATCCGGTGTCGCAGGTGTGGGACGAGATAGTGGAGATCTTCGCCGATCTCGGCTTCTCGGTGGCCGAGGGGCCGCATATCGAAAGCGACTGGTACAACTTCGAGGCGCTGAACATTCCGCCCGAGCATCCGGCGCGGCAGGAGCACGACACCTTCTATTTCCATGAAGGGAAAGACGGCGCGCGCAAGGTGCTGCGCACCCATACCTCGCCGGTGCAGATCCACACCATGGAGAAGCAGGCCCCGCCCATCCGCATCATCGCGCCGGGGCGCACCTTCCGCTGCGATTCCGACCAGACGCACACGCCGATGTTCCACCAGGTGGAGGCGCTGGTCATCGACGAGCATACCCACATGGGGCACCTGAAGTGGACGCTGGAGGAATTCTGCAAGGCCTTCTTCGAGACGGAGAACGTCAAGATGCGCTTCCGCGCCTCGCACTTCCCGTTCACCGAGCCTTCCATGGAGGTGGACATAAACTGCACGTGGGAGGGCGGACAGGTGAAGGTCGGCGAGGGTGACGACTGGCTGGAGATACTGGGCTCGGGCATGGTGCATCCGAACGTCATCAGGGCCGGGGGGCTCGATCCGGAGAAATACCAGGGCTACGCCTTCGGCATCGGCATAGACCGGCTGGCGATGCTCAAATACGGCATTCCCGACCTGCGCGCCTTCTTCGAATCCGACCTGCGCTGGTTGCGTCACTATGGTTTCCGGGCGCTCGACGTGCCCACTCTGGCGGGAGGGCTTTCGTCATGAAATTCACCCTTGCATGGCTGAAGGAATATCTCGACACGCAGGCCGGCCTCGAGGAGATAATCGACGCGCTGAACATAATCGGGCTGGAGGTGGAGAAGGTGGTGGACGCCTCCGCGGCGCTGGAGGACTTCAAGGTGGCGCGCATCATCTCGGCGGAGCAGCACCCCGACGCCGACAAGCTGAAGGTGTGCCGGGTGGAAACCGCCGAGGGCGAGGTTCAGGTGGTGTGTGGCGCGCCCAACGCGCGGGCCGGGCTGGTGGGCGTGTTCGCGCCGCCGGGCGCCCATGTGCCAGGCACCGGGCTGGACCTGAAGGTGGCCAAGGTGCGCGGCGTGGAATCGGCGGGCATGATGTGCTCGGAGCGCGAGCTGATGATCTCCGACGAGCACGACGGGATCATCGAGCTGCCGGAGGACGTGGCCATCGGCACCCCTGCCGCCGAGGCGCTGGGGGTGAACGATCCGATGATCGAGATCGCCATCACACCAAACCGCCCCGACGCGCTGGGAGTATACGGCATAGCGCGCGACCTGGCGGCGCGCGGGCTGGGGCGGCTCAAGCCGCTGCGCGGGGAAACCTTCGAGGGCTCGTATGCGTCGCCGGTGAACGTCTCGCTGAGCGGCGAGGAGGGCATGTGCTGCCGCCAGTTCATCGGGCGCTATTTCAGGGGAGTGAAGAACGGCCCCTCGCCGCGCTGGCTGCAAAACCTGCTGCGGGCCATCGGGCTGAGGCCCATTTCGGCGCTGGTGGATATAACCAACTTCATCACCTACGCCTACAACCGGCCGCTGCACGTGTTCGACGCCGACAAGCTGCGGGGCGACATACAGGCGCGGCTGGCGCGTCCGGGCGAGAAGGTGCTGGCGCTGGACGGCAAGGAATACGAGCTGGACGAGACGATGACGGTGATCGCCGACGACGAGCGGGCGGTGGGCATCGCGGGGATAATCGGCGGCGAGGAAACGGGCTGCACGGAGGAGACGACCAACGTGTTCCTCGAGGTGGCCTATTTCGATCCCATCCCGGTGGCCATAACCGGGCGCAGGCTGAACGTGATGAGCGACGCGCGCTATCGCTTCGAGCGCGGGGTCGATCCGGCCTTCCTGCCCAAGGGGGCGGAGCTGGCCACGCAACTGATCCTCAAGCTGTGTGGCGGCGAGGCGTCGGAGATCGTCGAGGCCGGGGATCCCGCCACGCCTCCGGTGGAGGAGCGCACCTTCCCGCTGCGCGGAGACAGGGTGAAGACGCTGGGCGGGCTGGATGTCGCGCCGGAGCGCCAGCGGCGGATACTGGAGGCGCTGGGCTTCGTGGTGACGGAGACGGAAGGCGGCTTTTCGGCCGTTGCCCCCACGTGGAGGCCGGACATCAAGGGCGAGGCCGACCTGGTGGAAGAGGTCGTGCGCATCGTGGGGCTGGACGAGATACCCTCGGTGGCCATGGAGCGCCCGCACGCGGTGGCGCGCCCGGTGCTGACCAGCCTGCAGAGGCGCATGGTGGCGGCGCGGCGGACGCTGGCGGCGCGCGGCATGGCCGAGGCGGTGAGCTATTCCTTCCTGCCCAGGCGCCATGCCGAGCTGTTCGGCGGCGGAAGCAGGGAGCTGGAGCTGGCCAACCCCATATCGGTGGAGCTGTCGGACATGCGCCCGTCGCTCTTGCCCAACCTGATCGCGGCGGCGGGGCGCAACATGGCGCGCGGCATGGGCGACGTGCGGCTGTTCGAGGTGGGCAGCATTTACCTCTCCGACGAGCCGGACGGCGAGAAGCAGGTGGCCGGGGGCATAAGGCGCGGATTTTCCGGGCCGCGCCACTGGGCCGGCGGGCGGCGTCCGGTGGACGTGTTCGACGCCAAGGCCGACGCGCTGGCGGCGCTGGCGGCGGCGGGCGCGCCGGTGGCCTCCATGCAGGTGGCGCAAGGAGGCGCGCCGCAATGGTATCATCCGGGGCGCAGCGGGCTCATCACCCTGGGGCCGAAGAACGTGCTGGCCCATTTCGGCGAGCTGCATCCGCGGGTGCTGGACGAGATGGGCGTCAAGGGGCCGCTGGCCGGGTTCGAGGTATTCCTCGGCAACATCCCCGAAAGGCGGCGCAAGAGCACGGCGAAACCGGCCCTTGACGCGCCCGACCTGATGCCGGTGCGGCGCGATTTCGCCTTCGTGGTCGATGCCGGGGTGGCGGCGGCCAGGGTGATACAGGCGGCCAGGGGGGCCGACAGGAAGCTGATCGCCGACGTGACGGTGTTCGACGTGTTCGAGGGCGAGAAGGCCGAGGCGCAACTGGGAGCGGGCAAGAAGTCGCTGGCCATAGAGGTCACCCTGCAACCGCGCGACAAGACGCTGACGGACGAGGAGATCGCCGCCGTGGCGGAGAAGATCGTGGACAAGGTGAGGAAGGCCACCGGGGCCGAACTGAGGGGGTGAGCGGCGATGAGCGATGACGCGCGCCATGACGTGCTGGGCATAGGCAACGCCATCGTCGATGTGCTGGCGCAGGTGGATGACGACTTCCTGGCCCGCCACGGGCTGGTCAAGGGGGCCATGCGGCTGATCGACGAGGTGGAGGCGCATGACCTCTACGAGGCGCTGGGGCCGACCATGGAGGCCTCCGGCGGCTCGGCGGCCAACACGCTGGCCGGGCTGGCCTCCTTCGGGGCGCGGGCGGCCTTCATCGGCAAGGTGCGCGACGACCAGTTGGGCGAGGTGTTCGCCCATGACATACGCTCGGTGGGGGTGCATTTCGCCACCCCGGCGGCCAAGGAGGGGCCGACCACGGCGCGCTGCCTGGTGCTGGTGACGCCGGACGGCGAGCGCACCATGAACACCTGGCTGGGGGCGGCGCAGAATCTCATGCCCGA
>CAZXTT010000114.1:0-1500 GCA_964643775.1 uncultured Rhizobiaceae bacterium
GCCCGCCAGCAGCGACCACAGGACGGGGTGTCTCTTGAAGGCCTTCCACATGGCCCGCACTCATGCCAGCCCGGCGCATCTCCGGCAAGGGCCATTTTGCCGCCTGCGCGCTTGGCAGTTCACGCCGCTTGCCGTAAAAGGGCTCAAGGGGAGCACGCAAAATCACCGGGCCGGAGCCTTGCGAGCAATGAAAACGCGTTTTGTAATATTGCTGATCCTCTCCGCCGGGCTGGCCGCCTGCGGGGCGCGTGGAGCCTTGGAGCCGCCGCCCGACGCCCCTAAGCAACAGCCCGACAGGGAGATCATCCTCGACCCGCTGGTCAAGGCCGGCGGCGACAAGCAACAATGACCCGATCCGCACGCTCCTGAACGAGGCCCGACAATCCACATGCACCACTTCACCTACAGGAACGGCGCGCTGCACGCCGAGGACGTGCCGCTCGAGCGCATTGCCGCGGAGGTCGGCACGCCGGTCTACGTATATTCCGCGGCCACCATGGAGCGCCACTACAGGGTGTTCGACAGCGCCTTCGGCGACCGCCCGCACCTGACCTGCTACGCCATGAAGGCCAATTCCAACCAGGCGGTGCTGAAGCTGCTCACCGACCTGGGCGCGGGGCTGGACATAGTATCGGGCGGCGAGCTGGAGCGCGCCAGGGCGCTGGGCGTGGAGGGCTCGCGCATCGTCTTCTCCGGCGTCGGCAAGACCGACGAGGAGATGCGCGCCGCCCTCGCCCATTCCATTCGCTGCTTCAACGTGGAATCCCTGCCGGAGCTGGAGCGCCTGTCGCAGGTGGCCACCGGGATGGGCAAGGTTGCCCCGGTGTCCATCCGCGTCAACCCGGACGTGGACGCCGGCACGCACGAGAAGATCAACACCGGCCGGCGCGCCGACAAGTTCGGCATATCATACCTGGAGGCCCCGCGGGTCTATGCCCGCGCCGCCGAATTGCCGGGCGTGGAGGTGCGCGGCGTGGACATGCACATAGGCAGCCAGATCACCGACCTCGCGCCCTTCGACAAGGCCTTCTCGCTGCTCGCCGGGCTGGTGGAGGAGCTGCGCGCCGCCGGGCATGACATCCGCCATGTCGATCTCGGCGGCGGGCTGGGCGTGCCCTACCACGGCGATACCGACATACCGCCGCACCCGGACGATTACGTGGCCATGACCGACAAGGCGCTCGGCCACCTGGGGCTGGAATACATAATGGAGCCGGGCCGCCTGATCGTCGGCAACGCGGGGCTGCTGCTGGGGCGGGTCATATTCGTCAAGCAGACGCCGGAGAAGACCTTCATCATCGGCGACGCGGGGATGAACGACCTCATCCGCCCCACCTTGTATGACGCCTTCCACCACATCCTGCCGGTGCGCGAGCCCGCCCCCGGCGCGCCGCTCGTCGAGGCCGACGTGGTCGGCCCGGTATGCGAAACCGGCGACTTCATGGCCCGCGACCGCAAGCTGCCGCCGCTGGCCCGCGGCGATCTTTTCGCGGTGATGAC
>CAZXTT010000115.1:0-5543 GCA_964643775.1 uncultured Rhizobiaceae bacterium
GGAATTCTACGAGTGGTTCCAGCCCGACGAGGCGCTGAAATGGGAAGACGTCATCCCCTCCGCGGCGGTGGCCCCGGAACAGCTCGTGGCCCTGTGCGAGGCCGAGCCGCGGCGCCTGAAGCCCAATGAGCGGCGCGCCGCGTTGCTCTACTTCCGCCTCGGCTTCTCGCTGGAGGAGGTATGCCGCGTGCTCGGCCAGCCGCCCGCCGAGGTGGGGGCCATGCTGGAAGGGGCGCGCGCCGCCATCTCCGGCGGTGGCTCCAGATGAGCGCCATCAACGGCAACCCCGCCGGAAGGAACAAGAAAGCGCTGGGGCTGCCGGAGCTGATCGCCATTGGCGTCGGCGGCATGATCGGCGGCGGCATTTTCTCCATGCTGGGGCTGGCCGTGTCGATCAGCGGTCACGCCGCGCCGCTGGCCTTTCTCATCGGCTCCTTCGTCGCCTTCTTCGCCGGCTATTCATACATCCGCCTGGCGCTTACCTTCCGCTCCGACGGCGCCAGCTACATATACCTGCGCCGCGCCTTCCCCAACCAGCCGCATGTCTCCGTCATATCCGGCTGGACGGTGGCCATCGGCTATGTCGGCACGCTGGCGCTCTATGCCTTCACCTTCGGCGCCTACGGGGCCGACCTGATAGGCAAGTCGGGCGACGCCTCCATGCGCATAACCATGTCGCTGGGGGTGCTGTTATTCTTCCTCATGGTCAACCTGCGCGGCGCGCGCACCGCCGGCCACACCGAGGACCTGGTGGTATACGCCAAGATCATCCTGCTGGCGGTGTTCGCCGTGGCCGGCATGCACACGGTGCGCGGCGACTACCTGCTGCCGCTGTTCGACAAGGGCTTCTCTTCCGTGTTCATGGCCGGGGCGCTGATCTTCGTCGCCTTCGAGGGCTTTCAACTGATCGCCAATTCCATCTCGGAAACCCGCGACCCGGAGCGCAACGTGCCGCGCGGCATATACGGGGCCATAGCCATCACCTCGCTCATCTACATCCTGCTGGCGGTGGTGGCCATCGGCAACCTGCCGCTGCAACGGCTCGTGGGGGCCGAGGAATACGCCCTCGCCGAGGCCGCCCGCCCGGTGCTGGGAGAAGCCGGGGTCGTTCTCGTCGGAATAGCCGCCCTGCTGGCCACCTCCTCGGCCATCAACGCCACCGTCTTCGGCGCCGCCCGCATGATGGCCGACATGGCCGCCGAGGGCCACATGCCCGCCATCCTTGCCCGCCGCAACGCCGACAACGTGCCGTGGCTGGCCACCAGCGCCCTCATCGCCCTGGGCGCGGCATTCACCATGCTGGGCGGGCTGGAGGTCATAGCCGCCTTCTCCTCCATGACCTTCCTGCTCGTCTCCATCGGGGTGTCGGTGGCCAACTGGCGGCTGCGCGAAAAGACCCGCGCCCACCCCGCGCCCATCATCACCGGCATCGGCCTGATGCTCACCACCGTGCTGCTGCTGCTCATTCACCTGGGCAGGCAGCAGCCGGCGACACTGGCCGCGGTGGCCGCCATATACGCCGCCGCCGGACTGCCCGCCTGGTTCTATGCCCGCAAGAGGCCCTGAAGCCCGCCCATGACCAGCCCCGGCAGCTCCGAGAAGTGGCTGAAGCGCGCCGCCGCCTCTATCTCGTCCAGCGGCTTCTTGCTGTAGCCGCCGGTGAACAGCAGGAGCGGGAAACCCGCCGCCCGCGCCGCCTCCTCGTCGGTTTCGGAATCGCCGACGTAAAGGACATCTCCCCCCTCTTCCCCCAGCCGCCGCGCGCATTCGCGCAGCGGCTCCGGGTGCGGCTTGCGCACCGGCAGCGTCTCGCCGCCCACCAGCGCGGCGAAATAATGATCCATGCCCAGCCCCTTGAGCGCCAGCCAGGCGAGGTCTTCCGACTTGTTGGTGCATACCGCCATCCGCGCCCCCGCCGCGCGCAGCTCGTCGAGCGCCTCGCGCACCCCGTCGAAAACGATGGTGCGCCTGGCCGGCTCGGCGCTGTAGTATTTCTTGAAGGTCATAAGCGCGCGGGCGAATTCTTCCTCGCCCGGGCTCTCTATCCCCGCGTAACGCAGCGAGCGGGTCAGTTGTTTGGGCAGCCCCTGCCCTATGAAGGTGGCGAAGGTCTCCACCGGGATGGGCCCGGCCCCATACAGCTCCGCCAGCATGCTGTTGGCGGCGTGGCACAGATCGGGGGCGGAATCGATCAGCGTGCCGTCGAGATCGAAGATCAGTCGCATGAAACCTCGCGGGGGCAAAAACAAGGAGCAAGAACGGGCCAAGCCGCCTTGCCCCTCGCTATTTTCGCTTCAACGCACTTTCAATGCACCGGGCCGCCGCCGTCAGGCAATGGCCTCCTCGGCCTCTTTCCGGATGGCGGCGATATTGGCGCGGTAGGCATCTTCGTTGCCACCCTTGAACACCGCCGAGCCGGCCACCAGCGCCCGCGCGCCAGCCTCGGCGACGATGCCGGCGGTGCCCGGGGCGACGCCGCCGTCCACCTCGATGATGATGTCGCGCTCGCCGATCATCTCGCGGATGCGGCGGATCTTCTCCACCACCGCCGGGATGAAGGCCTGCCCGCCGAAGCCCGGGTTGACCGACATCACCAGCACCAGGTCGAGCCTGTCCAGCACGTATTCGATGACGCTCTCCGGGGTGTGCGGATTGAGCGACACGCCGGCCTTCTTGCCCAGGTCGCGGATCACCTGCAAGGAGCGGTCGAGATGGGTGCAGGCCTCGGCGTGGACGGTGATGTAGTCGGCCCCCGCCTTGGCGAAATCCTCCAGATACGGGTCGGCGGGCTCGATCATCAGGTGGACGTCGAACACCTTGCTCGTGTGCGGGCGCATGGCGGCGATGACCGGCGGCCCGAAGGTGATGTTGGGCACGAAATGGCCATCCATGACGTCCAGGTGCACCCAGTCCATGCCGGCCCGCTCGATGGCCTCTATCTCGTCCTTCAGGCGCGAGAAGTCAGACGACAGCATGGAAGGGGCGATGATGATCTCGTTCGACATGTTTCCCTCCGTTGTGGAAAGTAATTCCCGTGACAGCCCATAGCACGTTTCATAACCGCGCCGGAGGCCGCTGGCAATCGTGCGTCATTTCGCGCATCAGCCGCGCCACGAAGGGGCGGGTTATCTCGGCCCTCTCGCGCAGGGCGCGGCGGTCTATGGCCTCGACCAGCTCCCGCGCCGCCGCCAGCGAGCGCTCCATGCGGGTGAGCATGTAGGAGATCACCCCCTCGCCGGGGCGCAACTGGCGGTCGGTGAACAGCTTGACCAGCACGGCGCGCAGCAACTCGTCGTCGGGAGGGGCAAGCTCCGCCACCTGGGCCGCCTTGAGGCGGCTCTTCAGATCGGCCAGCGCCACCGGCCAGTGGGCCGGAAACAGCCGCGAGGTGACCAGCAGGAAGGCCCCCTTCTCGCGCGCCATGTTGACGAGGTGAAACATCGCCACCTCGTCCAGCCCCTCCCCCGGCGCGTCCTCGATGACGAGAAAGCCCGACGACAGGAGCGCCGGTATGTTGTCCTCCACCACGTCCGCCGCCACCGCCTTGAGCGCCCCGGTGGCGGCGCGCCATATCTCCGCCAGGTGGCTCTTGCCGGAGCCGGGCGGCCCGGTGAGCACCAGAAGCGGCGTGCGCGCGGCCTCGTCCGGCCAGTTGTCCACCCGCGCAAGGGCGGCGCGGTTGGCCCCGCTGACGAAAAAGTCCTCGCGCCCCATGGAAGGATCGGCGGGCAGGTCGAATATGAACTGCTCAGGAGGAAGGTTCATGTTCCCCCTCCCCGGCGGCCATTTCGCCATCCGCCGCATCCCCGCCATCCTCACCCAGGTAGAGCGGGCTGTTCATGTATTGGCGCAGGGCGTATTGGGCCACCACCCGGATGGCCGCCGCCACAGGCACCGCCATCAGCAGGCCGATGAAACCGAACAGGTAGCCGAAGGCCATGAGGGCGAACATCAGCCACACCGGGTGCAGCCCGATGCGCCCGCCGACCAGCTTGGGAGAGAGGAAATTACCCTCCAGGAACTGCCCGACACCGAATATCACGGCGATTATCAACACCTGCACCCAGTCGGGCCAGAACTGCACCAGGGCGGTGCCGATGGCCATCACCCCGCCCACTATCGAGCCCACGTAGGGAATGAAGCTGAGGAAACCGGCCGTCAGCCCGATGAGCAGGCCGAAATTGAGCCCCGCCCCGACCAGCGCCACGGCATAGAACAGCCCCAGTATAAGGCACACCGTGCCCTGCCCGCGGATGAACCCGGCCATGGCGCTGTCCATGTCGCGGGCTATGGCGCGCACCGTGTCGGCATGGTGGCGCGGCAGCCAGCCATCCACCACCGCCACCATGCGGTCCCAGTCGTTGAGCATGTAGAACAGCACGATCGGCGTGATGATGAGCAGCGAGAGCATGTTGAACAGGGCCATGGAGCCGCTCCATATGGACTTCAGCAGCGAAGCCGCCCAGCCGGCGGCGCGCGCCGCCATGCCCGCCGCCTCGCCGCCGTTGCCCACCGTGGTGCGCTCCACCGCGTCCTTCAGCCACGGCGGGGCATTGTCGTTGAACAGCCTGACCAGCGCCTCCACGTAACCGGGCGCGCGCTCCATGAACTGGGTCAACTGCTGCGCCAGCAGCGGCGCCAGCAGCACGAAGGCCACGATGAAGACACTCACCGCCACCGCCATGATGAGCGACGTGGCCGCCAGCCGCGGCAGCCCCCATTCCTCCAGCCGGTCGGCCAGCGGGTCGAGGAAATAGGCCAGCACCATGCCGGCCACGAAGGGCGTCATCACCTCGCCCAGCAGCCACATGGCCAGCACCACGACGCCCAGCGCCACCAGCCAGAAGATTATCTGCGCCTTCAAGGACATTGCGCCCCCTCACCAGGTGGATGACTGTTACCGCGTCATGTGACGCAGCCAGTCCCTGAGGTATAGCGCGCCGGAGGCGATGGTGAAAGCCGCCACCAGCGGCGCCCCCCACGTGGCCAGCGGCGCGGTGTCCCAGCCATTGCCGAGAAAGAACAGCCACGCCCCGGCAAAAACGATCTGCACCGTGGTGTTTATCTTGGATATCATCAGCGGCCGCATGCTCATGGGATGCTCCATCAGCCACGCCAGCACCACCCCGCCGACTATCAGCATGTCGCGCGACACCACCAGTATGGCCAGCCAGGCAGGCATCTGCTCGAGTATGCCCAGCGTCACGTATATGGCCACCAGCAGCATCTTGTCGGCCAGCGGGTCGAGATGGGCCCCCAGCTCGCTGCGCATGTCGAAGCGCTTGGCGATGTAGCCGTCCACCCCGTCGGAAATCCCTGCCAGCACGAACACCGCGAAGGCCAGCTCGTGACGGCCGATGATTATCAGCCACACGGTCAGCGGCACCATGAGAATGCGCGCTATGGTGATCAGGTTGGGCAGGTTGACGGGAATGGGCATGAAAGCACTGACTGCCTGACAGGATGGATACGCCGGTGGCTTTGTATCACAAAAGCCACCGGCGTGAAGCCGTTTCATCCCCGCCGACAGGAGAAATGCCCGA
>CAZXTT010000116.1:0-2933 GCA_964643775.1 uncultured Rhizobiaceae bacterium
CGCTGGAGGACATGCGCAAGGTGGAGCCGCGCATCACCGAGGAGGTCTATTCCGTGCTGGGGGTGGAAAATTCCGCCGCCTCGCGCCGGTGCTTCGGCGGCGCCGCGCCGGAAAACGTCCGCCGCATGGCCCGCTGGTGGAAGGAGCAACTGGGCTAGCCCCCCAGGCTGCTCATCCCCGTCATTGCGCTTACGTCAGAACGCCCCGGAGCACGAGGCTCCGGGACGTTCCGAGGGGAGAGGAGGAGGGGAGGGGAGATATGGTATTTTCGCTTACACGCAGCCGGTGGGCTTGGGCAGGCCGCCATACTTGGTGATCGGCTTCATCGGCCCCTGCTTCCACATGTCGAAGATTTCCTTCTTCGACGTGCCGATATACTTGATGAACTTGCGGACCGGCGGCACGACATTGTATTCGGCATAATACTCGCGCGCCTTCATTATCTGATCCCACATCTCGGCGGTGATCTCGAAGCCGTCGGCCTCGGCCATGGCGCGTCCGACTTCCGGCGTCCATTCGTTCATGTCCTTCAGGTACCCGGCGCCATCGCGCTCCGGGATGGCGACCTTTTCGCTCGTCATTGCGGTCATATTTGTTCGTTCCCCTGGGTTGTGGCCGTCGCTGTCCATGGCCATTAAAATTCCGACCATTTAGGTCGGATATGTTTTTATTCATTCTAATAATGAATGTCAAAAAGGATTGGCATGCCATTCCACCCCTCGGGATGACCATCGCCAAATGTCACGAAAATGAAGGCCTGTGCCGGCAAGCCGCATGACAAAAGCGCCAATGGTGCCTTCCACCATTGGCGCTTCGTGTTTCGTCCATGCCGGCGGGGCCGACCATCATGGTCTGTTCATTTCATCTTTTCTTCTTGTCCAGCCACAGGGCTATGAAGCGCGCGTCATAGCCGGCGGCCCTGTGCAGCACCAGGAGCGGGATGGCCTTGCGCTTCTTGTCCCGGAAGACTGCTATCTGCTTGCGCACATCCTCGATGCCCGCAACCTCCTTGCCGCCCACCTCGAGGATCACGTCCCCCGCCGACAGCCCCTTGCTCTCGGCGTCGCTGCCTTCCTCCACCGACAGTATGACCAGCCCCTTCTTCACCTTGTCGGGGATCTTGTGCTCCTTGCGGGTCTTTTCATCCAGCGGGCCGAGCTTCATGCCCAGCACTACCGGCGTCTGCGCCTTTTCGCCTTCTCCCTTGCCCGCCTGCCTGGCCTTTCTGATTATCTCGTCGGCCTTTTCCAGCCGCCCGAGGGTCACCTTGATGTCCATCGGCTTGCCGTCGCGCAGGATCTTGACCACCACTTCCGCGCCCACCGGCGTTTCCGCCACGATGCGCGGCAGGTCGCGCATCTTGTTCACCTCGACGCCGTTGAAGGCGATTATCACGTCGCGCGGCTTCAGCCCCGCCTTGTCCGCCGGGCCGCCCTTGGTGACCTCGGCGATCAGCGCCCCGCCCGGCTTGTCCAGCCCCAGCCCCTCGGCCAGTTCGTCGGTCACCGTCTGTATGCGCACCCCCAGCCAGCCGCGCCGCGTCTCGCCATACTTGATGAGCTGGTCCACCACCTTGCGCGCCAGGTTGGAGGGGATGGAAAAGCCGATGCCGACCGAGCCGCCGGTGGGCGACAGGATGGCCGAGTTGACGCCCACCACCTCGCCCTTCATGTTGAACAGCGGCCCACCGGAGTTGCCCTTGTTGATCGAGGCGTCGGTCTGGATGAAGTCGTCATAAGGCCCGGCGGCTATGTCGCGGTTGCGCGCCGAGACTATGCCCAGCGTCACCGAGCCGCCCAGCCCGAAGGGATTGCCGATGGCCATCACCCAGTCGCCCACCTCCGTCTTGTCGGAATTGCCGAACACCACGTAGGGCAGCGGCTTTTCCGGCTTCACCGTCAGCACCGCCAGGTCGGTCTTGGGATCGCGCCCGCGCAATGTGGCCTTCAGGCGCGTGCCGTCGGCCAGGTTGACGATTATCTCGTCGGCCCCCTCGACGACGTGGTTGTTGGTGATGATTATGCCCTTGGGGTCGATGATGAAACCGGAGCCCAGCGCGGTGGCCTTGCGTTTCCTGGCGGGCGGGCGCTTGCCGCCGCGGCGCTCGAAGAATTTGCGGAATTCCTCCTCGAAGGGCCCGCCGGGCTTGCCATGCGGATTGACCAGCGGCTTGTTGCGCTTCATGGTGGTGGAGATATTGACCACCGCCTTGCTCAACTGGCGCGCCAGCGGCGCGACGGTGCGCGGCGCCTCGAAGTTCTCCACCTTCTCATGCTGCGGCTCCTGGGCCAGCAGCGGCCCCGCCCCGCCAGCGAACGCCGCAAACGCGCCCAGAGCAATGGCCACGGCCAGCAAGGGCTTCCCCGCCATCCACCTGTTCATCAGCGTCTCTCCCGTGCCTTGCCTCATTGCTGCTGCCGCTCTTCGCGCCCCTTCAGCGGGCTTTCCGTGGAATTGCCGAAATAGCGGAAGAACTCCGACTTCGGCTCCACCACCATGGTCGAGCCCCTGGTCAGGCTTTCCTCGTAGGCCTTCATGGAGCGATAGAAGGCGAAGAAGTCCTTGTCCTTGCCGAAGGCCTTGGCGAACACCGCGTTGCGGGCGGCATCGCCCTGGCCGCGGATGATCTCCGCCTCCTTCTGGGCGTTGGCCACCATCTCCACCTTCTGGCGGTCGGCCTCGGCGGTTATGCGCGCCGACTTGGCCCGCCCCACGGCGCGCAGCTCGGCGGCCTCGGCGAAGCGCTCGGCGTTCATCCGCTCGTAGGTATCCTTCAGCACCTCCGGCAGCAGGTCGGTGCGGCGGATGCGCACGTCGATTATCTCTATGCCCAGGTCACGCGCCTCCGGGCGCACCATCTCGGCGATCTCGCGCATCATCGCCTCGCGGTCGCGCGACAGCGCCGAATCGAAGGTGCGGCGGCCATAGACGGC
>CAZXTT010000117.1:0-5588 GCA_964643775.1 uncultured Rhizobiaceae bacterium
TTCCTCGTCGAGTTCGGCGATCTGGGCGAAGCTGGTGATGCCGCCCTCGCGCAGCTTCTTCTCCAGCACCGGGCCGACGCCGGAGAGCAGCGACAGGTCGTCCTCCTTGCCGCCGGAAGCGGCCTCGGCGGGGGCTTCCTCATTCGCCGGGGCTTCTTCCTTCGCCGGAGCCTCCTCGGCCGCCGGAGCTTCCTCGGCGGCGGGGGCAGCTTCCGCCGCCGGGGCCTCCTCGGCCAGCGCCGGTTCCTCGATCACCGGCTCGGCGGCCTCGCCGATGTCCTCGCCGGCGGCGCTGGCCGACATGGAGATGCCGTCGATGGCCGCCTTGGAGATCAGGTCGCAGTAGAGGGCGATGGCGCGCGATGCGTCGTCGTTGGCCGGGATGGGATAGTCGATGCCGGCCGGGTCGCAGTTGGTGTCGAGGATGGCGACGACCGGGATGTTGAGGCGGTTGGCCTCCTGGATGGCGATCTGTTCCTTGTTGGTGTCGATGACGAACATGATGTCGGGGATGCCGCCCATGTCCTTGATGCCGCCCAGGGCGCGCTCCAGCTTTTCGCGCTTGCGGGTGAGCTGCAGCAGCTCCTTCTTGGTGTAGGCCTCGGCCTTTTCGGTGTCGAGGATGTCCTCGAGCTGGCGCAGGCGGCGGATGGAGTTGGAGATGGTCTTCCAGTTGGTCAGGGTGCCGCCCAGCCAGCGGTGATTGATGTAATACTGGGCGCAGTTACTGGCCGCCTCGGCGATCGGTTCCGAGGCCTGGCGCTTGGTGCCGACGAAGAGCACGCGCCCGCCCTTGGCCACCGTGTCGCGCACCGCCACCAGCGCCTGGTGCAGCAGCGGGATGGTCTGCGACAGGTCGATGATGTGGATGCCGTTGCGCGCCCCGTAGATCCACGGGGCCATCTTGGGATTCCAGCGGTGGGTGCGATGTCCAAAATGCGCGCCGGCCTCCAGCAGGTCGCGCATGGAAATGTCAGGCAGAGCCATGGCCTGATACTCCTTCTTTTCCGGTTTCGGTCCTCCGCGCCAGCAGGTCGCACCCTCCCTTTGCATCCTGGGCATAAAGGGGAGGGCACCGGACGGCCGGAAGGCTATGTGGGAGCATCCGCTCCTGCCCGCCAGCCTCGAAGCTCGCGCGTGTGAATTTGCCCGCGCGCGGGTTGCCCGCGGACGGACGGCTTATTACGCCGCCTCGCGCCCCGATGCAAGGGCTTTTTCGCCATGGCGGCGCGGCAGAGGCGGGGGAAGGGCGGCGGGAAGGTGGTTAACGCGCCGTTAACCATGGACAGGGCAATCTTGGCCGCGGAGTCTCGAGGAGGAGACCGCATCCTTGCATCCGAGGGGGCCCTTTGATCCATGCGCCGCTACCGCACCAAGCTGCTCATCATGCTGGCCTGCCTGGCCGCCTATGGCTTCTTCGGCTGGCACGCCCTCTACGGGGCGCGCTCATTCGCCTACCAGCAGTCGGTGCGCGAAAAGCTGGCGCTGGCCAAGATCAGGCTGGACAGCCTCACGGCGCGGCGCAAGGCGCTGGAGGCGCGGGTGAAGCTGCTGCGCGGCGGCAGCCTCGACGAGGACATGCTCGACGAGATGGCGCGCCGCATGCTCGGCTATGCCAATCCGGGCGAATATGTCAGCATCGAGCGGCGGCCTTGAAATCAAGGCGATAAACCGAATTTAGGTTAATCGACGAAAAATCTATAAATTTCACCCCGTTATGCCCTATAGTCGCGGCGTCGGGATTCATCATGCATCTTGACGTTAGGTAAGTTCGGGTTTTGGATTTGAACGGCTCATCGGCAATGACTTGCCGGCAAGGGCCCGTCAGCATCTGATTGCTTTCATTGAACAGGAGGCACTGCCCATGGCCAGCAAGGCGGCCACGCCGCGCGGCGGCGGCAAGGCTGGCAGGACGAAAAAAGCGCCTGCCAGGGTGAAGAAGAGGAGCAAGACGGCATCCAGGGCGAAGGTGGCGGAGTTTTCCCGCGAGGAGGATTTAACCGCCCTGCGCCTGATGCTGCTGGCGCGCCGTTTCGAGGAAAAGGCCGGCCAGCTCTACGGCATGGGCCACATCGGCGGTTTCTGCCATCTCTACATCGGCCAGGAAGCGGTGGCGGCGGGCGTCTTCATGGCGCGCGGCGAGCAGGACGATATCGTCACCTCCTACCGCTGCCATGCCCACGAGCTGCTCGCCGGGGCCGACGCCAAGGCGGTCATGGCCGAACTCACCGGCCGCGCCGGCGGTGTCTCCAGGGGCAAGGGCGGTTCCATGCACATGTTCCACCCGCAAGGGCATTTCTGGGGCGGTCACGGCATAGTGGGGGCCCAGGTGCCCATAGGCACCGGGCTGGCCTTCGCCAATTCCTACAGCGACAACGGCAATGCCTCGCTGGTGTTCTTCGGCGAGGGGGCGGCCAACCAGGGGCAGGTCTACGAGAGCTTCAACATGGCCTCCCTGTGGAAGCTGCCGGTGGTCTACATCATCGAGAATAACCGCTATGCCATGGGCACCTCGGTGGCCCGCGCCGCCGCCCGCCCCGAGGAGCTATACATGCGCGGCGCTTCCTTCGGCATTCCCGGCGAGCAGGTGGACGGCATGGACGTGCGGGCGGTGTTCGCCGCCACCCGCCGCGCCCTCGACCATGCCCGTTCCGGCAAGGGGCCCTATATCCTCGAGATGCGCACCTACCGCTACCGCGGCCATTCCATGTCCGATCCGGCCAAGTATCGCACCCGCGAGGAGGTGCAGCGCATGCGCCAGGAATACGACCCCATAGAGCAGGTCAAGGCGCGGCTGATGGACAAGGGCTGGGCCGACGAGGCGGCGCTCAAGGAAGTGGACGCCGAGGTGCGCAAGATCGTCCAGGAGGCGGCTGATTTCGCCACCGCCGACAGCCAGCCGGCGGCGGACGAGCTGTGGCATGATCTCTACGCGCGGCAGGAGGTGTGACATGGCCGAAACCATTCTCATGCCCGCCCTTTCGCCGACCATGGAGCACGGCAAGCTGGCCAGGTGGCTGGTGAGCGCCGGCGACAGGGTGAGCGCCGGCGACGTGGTGGCCGAGATAGAAACCGACAAGGCGACCATGGAGCTGGAGAGCGACAACGGCGGCGTGGTGGCGCGCCTGCTGGTCGACGAGGGGGCCGACAACGTGGCGGTGGGCACCCCGCTCATGGTGATCGCCGAGGAGGGCGAGGAAGTTGACGCCGATGCGCTGGCGGCGGCGGCTGCCGGTGGCGAAAAGCATGGTGGCGAAAGCGCTCAGGCCGCCGCGCCGGCCGCGAATGAGCCGGAGAGCGGGCAGGTGTCCGCGCCGGCTGTCACGACGGGCATGGCGGGCATGACAGGGCAGGCGGCGGCAGCCGATCCGGCGGCCGACGGCGGCCCCGACGCGGCGCTCAACCTGTCCATAACCCCGCCGCCGCAGGGCGATCCCCTGTTGCCGGAGGGCACGGAATTCGTCGAGACGACCGTGCGCGAGGCGCTGCGCGACGCCATGGCCGAGGAGATGCGGCGCGACGAACGGGTCTTCCTGATGGGCGAGGAGGTGGCCGAATACCAGGGCGCCTACAAGGTGTCGCAGGGGCTGCTGGAGGAATTCGGCCCGCGGCGGGTGGTCGATACGCCGATCACCGAATACGGTTTCGCCGGGCTGGGGGTGGGGGCGGCCTTCGCCGGATTGCGCCCCATCGTCGAGTTCATGACCTTCAACTTCGCCATGCAGGCCATCGACCACGTCATCAACTCCGCCGCCAAGACGCGCTACATGTCCGGCGGCAAGGTGTCCGCGCCCATCGTCTTCCGCGGCCCCAACGGGGCGGCGGCCCGCGTCGCCGGCCAGCACAGCCAGGATTACGCCGCCTGGTATGCCCAGGTGCCGGGTCTGAAGGTGGTGGCTCCTTATTCGGCGGCCGACGCCAAGGGGCTGCTCAAGGCGGCCATCCGCGATCCCGACCCGGTGGTCTTCCTCGAGAACGAGCTGCTCTACGGGCGCTCCTTCCCGGTGCCGCGGGTGGATGATTACGTGCTGCCCATAGGCCGCGCGCGCATCGCCCACCCCGGCGACGACGTGACCATCGTATCCTTCGGCATCGGCATGACATATGCCCTGAAGGCCGCCGAGATACTGGCCGAGGAGGGCATACTGGCCGAGGTCATAGACCTGCGCAGCCTGCGCCCCATGGACATTCCCACCGTCATCGAAAGCGTGCGCAAGACCAACCGGCTGGTTACCGTGGAGGAGGGCTGGCCGGTGTGTTCCATAGGCTCCGAGATCGCCCGCCGCGTGACCCAGGAGGCCTTCGACTGGCTGGACGCGCCGGTGCTGACGGTGACCGGCAAGGACGTGGTCATGCCATACGCGGAAAATCTCGAGAAACTGGCCCTGCCGTCGGCGCAAGAGGTGGTGGCGGCGGCCAGGCAGGTTCTTTACAGGTAGGGAGGGCGCTCGATGGCCATTTCAATCACCATGCCGGCGCTGTCGCCCACCATGGAGCATGGACGGCTGGCCAGGTGGCTGGTTTCCGAGGGCGACGCGGTGGCTCCCGGGGACGTAATCGCCGAGATAGAGACCGACAAGGCGACCATGGAGGTGGAGGCCGTCGACGAGGGCGTGCTGGCGCGCCTCGTCGTGCCGGAGGGGACCGACAACGTCAAGGTAGGCTCGCTGATCGCGGTGCTGAAGGAAGAAGGAGATGACGATGCGGCGGTGGAGGCGCTGATTGCTGCCGCCGGCGATGGCTCCACCGGGGCGGGGAACAAGGCGGCGGAAGGCAGGGGGGAAGATGCGGCGGAAGAGGCGGCGGAAAAAGCGCCCCCCGCCACCGCGCAATCCGCGCCCGTTACAGCGCCGCCCGCCGCGCAATCCGCGCGGGCCCCGGCTGCTGCTTCGCCTGCTTCATCCGCGCCTCCTGCGCCTTCCGCCGGTGGCGGCGGCAAGGGGCGCGTCTTCGCCACCCCGCTGGCGCGGCGCATGGCCGGGCAGGCGGGGATAGACCTCGCCGCCATATCCGGCTCCGGCCCGCGCGGGCGCATAGTCAAGGCCGACGTGGAGCGCGCCATTGGCGGTGGAGTGGCGACAACGGCTTCCGCTGCGCCGGCAACGCCCACCGCCGCCGTGGCCGCGGCCACCACCACGGCCGCCGCGCCCTTGCCCGCCGAGGGGGAATACGAGCTGGTGGCGGTGGATTCCATGCGCCGGGTGATCGCCGAGCGCCTCACCCTGTCCAAGCAGACGGTGCCGCATTTCTATCTCAGCGTCGATTGCGCCATCGACCGGCTGCTGGCGGCGCGCAAGCGCATCAACGCCAGCGCGCCGAAAGGCCCCGACGGCGCCCCGGCATGGAAGCTCTCGGTCAACGATTTCATCATCAAGGCCTGGGCCATGGCCCTGATGCGCGTGCCACGGGCCAACGCCGTGTGGACGGACGAGGGCATCAGGCTGTATAAGCGCGCCGACGTGGCGGTGGCGGTGGCCATCGACGGCGGCCTGATAACGCCGGTCATCCGCGGCGCGGAGGGCAAGAGCCTGTCGGCCATATCGGCGGAGATGAAGGAACTGGCGGCGCGCGCCAGGGAGCGCAAGCTC